>USNB01000064.1 GCA_900555875.1 uncultured Eubacteriales bacterium | reverse complement strand
GGCGGGCATACGCGACATCGCGCGGCGCATCCGCGGCTTCGACGACCCTTACGCGCTCCTTACGGCGCCCGAGACCCGCTTCTCTTCGCCCGTCCGCATCCTTCGAGGATACGACCTTGCTGCGCTCGGCACGGACAACGTCTATCCCTGCGGCGAAGGCGCCGGCTACAGCGGCGGCATCACCTCCTCCGCCGCCGACGGCCTCAGCACCGCCGACGCGATCTGCTCCAAATGCACATAACAGGTCATAAATTTTATAAAAATATTTTCAAATGTGGCCAAACCGTTGTCCACAATAGTGTGGTATAATGCATGTAAACAGTGTGATGTGCCCGTATTTGTATTCCCACCTCTTGCGCCTCGCGCGATAGTGTGGTATAATAAAGAAAGCGGCAGAGCATGTCGTTCGGGTACGCGTTTACGTACGCAAGATAAGGAGTAAAAATTGGCAGACTTAAAGAAAGAACAGGAGCGAGCCGAGCTCCATAAGATGATCTGGAACGCAGCCACCGATCTCGTCCATGCGGGTGGAGTGGATGCATGGGATTTCAAACAGTATGTACTCGGAACGATGTTTTATCGTTATATTTCCGAAAATATAACCGAATACATAAACGCAGGTGAACGGGCCGCCGGATCACCCGATTTCGATTACGCACAAATATCCGATGAGATGGCGGAGCCTGCGAAGCGTGGGCTCGTGGACGAAAAGGGGTTTTTTATTCTACCGTCGGAGCTGTTTTGTAATGTGCGTAGGCGTGCCTCGAACGATCCCGATCTGAATGAAACACTTGAACGTATATTCTCACATATCGAAAATTCAGCGCAGGGTACGCCGAGCGAGGATGATTTTAAGGGGCTTTTCGACGATTTCGATGTCAATTCCAATAAGCTCGGCGCGACGGTCGCCAAGAGGAATGAAAAATTAGTGAAGCTGCTCGATACCGTCGGAGATATGAAGCTCGGTAAATATCAGAGCAATTCCATTGACGCTTTCGGTGATGCGTATGAATATTTAATGAGCATGTATGCTTCCAATGCGGGCAAGAAGGGCGGCGAATTCTTCACTCCGCAGGAAGTCTCCGAACTGCTCACCAAGCTCGCGATAATGGGAAAGACGGAGGTAGACAAGGTATACGATCCCGCTTGCGGTTCCGGTTCATTGCTACTTAAAGCGGCTAAGATCCTTGGAAGGGATAATATACGGCGCGGCTTTTACGGCCAGGAGATTAACATAACGACATACAATCTTTGCCGTATCAATATGTTCTTGCATGATATTGAGCCGGATAAGTTCGATATTGCTCATGGAGATACTCTTATCGACCCCATGCATTGGGACGACGAGCCGTTTGAAGTTATTGTCTCCAACCCGCCGTATTCGATCCCGTGGGCTGGAGAAAGCGATCCGCTGCTCATCAACGATCCGCGTTACTCGCCCGCCGGAGTGCTCGCGCCGCGCTCTAAAGCGGACTTTGCATTTATAATGCATTCTCTGTCATGGCTGGCGAGTAACGGCACGGCGGCGATCGTATGCTTCCCGGGCATATTTTACCGCGGTGGCGCAGAGCAGAAGATACGCAAATACCTTATTGAAAACAATTATATAGACTGCATCATACAGCTGCCGAGCAACTTGTTCTTCGGTACGAGCATAGCGACGTGCATCATGGTGCTGAAGAAGTCCAAGGCAACGAACGATGTGCTTTTCATCGACGCGAGCGCGGAATGCGTAAAGGTCACCAATAACAATAAATTGACCGATGAAAATATAGATAACATTCTAAAATGTTATACCGACCGCCGTGACGTAGAGTATACCGCGAAAGTTGTGCCGAATGCTACGATCGGCGAAAACGATTTCAACCTGTCCGTCAGCACATACGTCGAAAAGCAAGACACTCGCGAAAAGGTAGACATAAAGGAATTGAATGCACGGATCGCCGATATAGTCGCCCGCGAGCAGACGCTGCGAGAAGAGATCGATAAGATCATTGCGGAGATAGAAAAATGACAAATTATATGAGCTATCCAAAGCATAGACTGATCAACAATAGTTGCATAATATGTTTTGCAGAGGGTGGATTTTCGTGGTGTGAATTGTATAATAGCCAAAGGTTATATTTACTAAATTCAGATTATCTCGATGGAGCGAATAGAATAGACGTACGATTTTATAGCGGAAAATTTCATTCGTTTGCAAAGGATGAATTTTTAGAGTGGTTAAAGAAGAACAGTAAAACAAAAACGGGAAATTAAACATGAGCAAACTTGAAGAATTGATACAAAAACTTTGCCCGAACGGGGTGGAATATAAAACGCTTAAACAAGTAGCGATAATGTCGCGAGGTGTCCGTCTTATAAGAAATCAGTTGGATCCTAGTGGAAAATATCCGGTATATCAAAATAGTATGACACCATTAGGCTATTATCAAGACAGTAATTGTGTTGGCGATACTGTTTATATTATTAGCGCGGGTGCTGCAGGAGAAATCGGTTATAGCCAAACCCCTTTTTGGGCTGCCGACGATTGTTGGTTTTTTATATGTTTTAATGATTTAAAAAGTAAATTTCTCTACTATGCTTTGTTATGTCAACAAAAGTACATATTTTCAAGGGTAAGACGTGCAAGTGTTCCTCGTTTGTCGCGAACTGTTATTGAAAATTTAAAGATCCCCGTTCCACCCATTGAAGTGCAGCAGGAGATCGTTCGTATTTTGGATAAATTTACCGAGCTGACCGCCGAGCTGACCGCCGAGCTGACCGCTCGTAAAAAGCAGTATGAGTATTATAGGGATATGCTACTTTCCTTTGACAAAATAGGATCTGAAAAAGATCGTGAGGTGGGGGGGGGTATAACCGATTCTTAAGTTGCCACGCAAAATGGGTAAGACTTGGAGATATTGCAACCGTCACACGAGGAGGGAATTTCCAGAAAAAAGATTTTTGCTTTGCCGGAATTCCTTGTATCCATTATGGACAAATATATACAAAATATGATTTACATGCCTATAGAACATTTTCTTTCATTCCTGAAAGTATTGCGGCTAAGTCAAAAATGGCATCGACTAATGATATTATAATGGCGGTAACGAGTGAAAATATAGAAGATGTGTGCAAGTGTGTAGCGTGGTTAGGCAATGAGGATATTGCCGTCAGTGGTCATACCGCAATAATACATCACGATCAGAATGCAAAATATTTATCGTATTATTTTCATACTTCAATGTTTTTTGAACAAAAAAAGAAGTATGCTCATGGTACAAAAGTTATAGAAGTCACCCCTAATAAGTTGGAGGATATTATAATTCCCATTCCTACACTTGAAGATCAAGCAATGATCGTAAATATTTTGGATAAATTTCATAGCCTTGCGACCGATATCTCCGCCGGGCTTCCCGCAGAGATAGAGGCGCGCAAAAAACAGTATGAATACTATCGTGACAAGCTGCTCTTCTTCAAAGAGGCGAGCGCCTGATCCCGTAAAAGAGGAAATTTATGACTCAATATGATATCATCGCTCAGTCGAACGAGAGCACGGTCGTGAGCGAATATAAGTCGGTCGGTGTCCGCCCCGAGGCATACCAAAGCGAAGCCGAGCTTGAACGCGGCTTTATCAAGCTGCTTTGTGAAATGGGATATGAATATCTCCCCATACATAACGAAGAGGATCTGAAGCGCAATCTCCGCGCAAAGCTGGAAGAGGTCAACGGCTATAAGTTCACGGACTCCGAATGGAAGAGGTTCTTTTCGAGTAATATCGCACCGCCAAAGGATACCATAGTCGAAATGACGAAGCGTATCCAAGAGGACAACGTGCAAGTGCTCCGCCGTGACGACGGGTCGTCCAAAAATATTACGCTGATAGACAAGGCGGATATCCATAACAATAAATTACAGGTCATAAATCAATATGAGGTAGAGGGCGGAACGCGCCCTAACCGCTATGACGTAACGGTGCTCGTCAACGGATTGCCGCTCATTCATATCGAGCTTAAGCGCCGCGGTATCCCGATCAAAGAGGCTTTCAATCAAATAGATAGGTATGAGCGCGAGAGCTTTTGGGCGGAAAGCGGACTTTTTAAATACATACAGGTATTCGTGATCTCAAACGGTACGAACACCAAGTATTATTCGAATACGACGAGGTGGAATCACACTGACGGATCGTCATCCGCAAGAAGAGGAAAGACGAGCAATACTTTTGAGTTCACGTCGTGGTGGGCGGACGAACAAAACAACATCATTCCCGATCTGACGGACTTTGCAAAGACCTTTTTCGCACGACACACGATACTCAATATAATCACGAGATATTGCATCCTAACGTCTGAGAATATGCTTTTGGTCATGCGTCCATACCAGATCGCAGCGACCGAAAAGATACTCGGGCGGATCAAGGTCGCGCATAACTATAAAAGATACGGGACTATCCTCGGCGGTGGATACATATGGCATACGACGGGCAGCGGAAAAACGTTGACCTCTTTTAAGACCGCGAGACTTGCGTCGAGTCTTGACTATATAGACAAAGTACTTTTCGTCGTCGACAGAAAAGATCTTGATTATCAGACGATGAAGGAGTACGATCGCTTTGAAAAGGGTGCGGCGAACGGCAATACATCCACTGCTATCTTAAAGCGCCAGCTTGAGGACGATCGTGCCAAGATAATAATAACCACTATCCAAAAATTAAGCATATTCGTAAAGAAAAATCCCGGGCATAAGGTGTTCGATAAGGAAGTTGTCCTCATATTCGATGAGTGCCATCGCAGCCAATTCGGCGATATGCACGCGATCATAACGAAGCACTTTAAGAAGTACTATCTGTTCGGGTTTACGGGCACTCCCATATTCGCGGTAAACTCCGTTTCGTCGAGTATGTCGCAATTGAGTACGACGGATAGCGTTTTCGGCAACAGACTGCATGCGTATACGATAGTCGACGCCATACGTGACAACAACGTACTGCCTTTTCGCGTCGATTACATCAAGACCATGGAAAAAGAGCCGGATATAGAGGACAAAGCCGTTTGGGATATCGACAGGGAAAAGACATATCTGACGCCCAAACGGATATCCGGCGTCGTCAGCTATATCCTTGACCATTTCGCGCACAAGACAAAGCGCAACGATCGCGCATACGGTTTTCGGCAGCTCGTCAATATCGAGGAAGTGGCGCGCGCAAAAAACGGCAGCGGTGTGGAAGAACTTAAGAACCGCATTCTTGTAAAGGGGTTCAACTCGATCTTTGCCGTTTCTTCCGTAAAAGCCGCCATGCTTTATTATGCCGAATTCATGCGTCAGATGAAGGCGCACCCGGAGAAGGCTATCAAGATAGCCACCATATACAGTTTCGCCCCAAATGAGGCGGAGGAAAACGGTCTTTTGGGCGAGGAAAACTCCGACAGTACCGACGGACTTGACGCGACGTCAAGGGACTTTCTCGACAATGCGATAAAGGAATACAACGAGTATTTCGGTACCAGCTACGATACGTCTGCGGATAAGTTCCCCAATTACTATAAAGATATATCTCTTCGCATGAAAAATATGGAGATCGATCTTCTCATCGTCGTGAATATGTTCCTTACGGGCTTCGATGCCACGACGCTCAACACGCTTTGGGTGGATAAAAATCTCCGCATGCACGGATTGATACAGGCGTACTCGCGCACGAACAGGATATTCAATTCGATAAAGTCATACGGCAATATCGTATGTTTCCGCAACCTTCAAAAACGCACGGACGAGGCTATATCATTGTTCGGGGATAAGGACGCTGGCGGCATCGTTCTTATGCGTGGTTTTAACGATTATTATAACGGATATACCGACGAAAAGGGCGGGAAACATCCCGGTTATGTCGATATGGTCAGCGATCTTGTGATGAAATTCCCGCTTTCCGAACCGTATATCCTGGGCGAGCAGCGGCAAAAAACGTTCATATCGCTGTTCGGAGCGATACTTAGGATGCGCAACCTACTTTCCGCATTTGATGACTTTGATGGACGTGATATCTTCACGGAGCGCGATCTGCAGGATTATCTCGGTCGGTATCAGGATATACGCGATGAGTGGACGAGGAACAGAGAGAAACTCGAGAAAGAGGATATCACCGACGATATAGTGTTCGAGACCGAATTGATCAGACAGATCGAGATAAATATCGATTATATACTGCTTCTCGTGAAAAAGTATCACGATACGCATTGCAGCGATCGCGAGGTATTGATCACTATAAGAAAGGCGGTCGACGCCAGCCCCGACCTGCGTAGTAAAAAGGCGCTCATCGAGAATTTCATTGCAGGGATAAACGATATCGACGACGTTATGGCGGAATGGCATAGCTATGTCGCGGTGGAACGAGAGAAACAGCTCGCGGAGATCGTATACGAAGAGAAGCTGAATGAAGAAGAGACGAGGAAATACCTTGCCGACGCTTTCCGTAGCGGGGAATTGCGTACTTCGGGCACATATCTTGATAAATTGATGCCTCCGATATCGCGCTTTATCGGGAGTGACCGTGAGGATAAGAAGAGCATTGTCATCTCCAAGCTCCTAAGTTTCTTCGAGCGATTTTACGGGATAGGTTGAGCATATGACGCAAGTAAAAACCTAATATTTGCCACGCGCCGCGAGAGATGGGGAACTCTCGCGGCGCGTTTTTACCGATCGGCCTTTCACCACTTCCGTCTTTCCTTCATACTATGATAGCAGGAGCGGGGAGACGCTCCGTGATGCGAAAAGATAAGATCGATGGAGGTGAGCGATGTTTTTCTCTGACAGCAGATGCTGCCGCGGGGGATGCGGATCCGGCTGCGGATGCGGATGCATGACCGGGCAGATCGGTCCGACGGGTCCTGCGGGATTGCCCGGGATGCCCGGACCTACCGGTCCTACGGGTCCGACGGGTCCTG
>USNB01000063.1 GCA_900555875.1 uncultured Eubacteriales bacterium | reverse complement strand
GAACGTTGTTTATCTGGTTCGGGAAGTCGCTGCGGCCGGTGCCGACGACTTTCGCGCCCGCCGCGAGCGCCTCGTCGGGCATGATCTCGGGGGTGGGATTAGCCATCGCGAAGATGATGGGATCGCGGTTCATGGACTTGACCATTTCCGCCGTTACGCTGCCGGGAGCGGAAACGCCGATGAACACGTCTGCGCCGACGATAACGTCTTTAAGGCTTCCTGCCTTTCTTTCGAGGTTGGAGATCTCCGCCATCTCGGCTTTGATGGGGTTGAGACCGTCCCTTCCCTTGTATATGGCGCCTTTGCGGTCGCAGAGGATGACCTTCTTGAGTCCGCGGCTCATGAGCAGACGCGTGATCGCGATGCCCGCTGCGCCCGAACCGTTGACGACGACGCTGACGTCCTCTATCTTCTTACCCACGAGCTTGAGCGCGTTGATCATCGCAGCCATCGTAACGACTGCCGTACCGTGCTGATCGTCGTGGAATACGGGGATATCGCATACTTCCTTAAGGCGCTTCTCTATCTCGAAGCAGCGGGGTGCGGAGATATCCTCGAGATTGATGCCGCCGAAGCTTCCCGCAAGAAGCTGAACGGTCTTTACAATATCGTCCACTTCCTTGGAGCGGATGCAGAGCGGGAACGCGTCCACATCGCCGAAAGTCTTGAACAGTGCGCATTTGCCTTCCATAACGGGCATGCCTGCTTCGGGACCGATGTCGCCGAGTCCGAGGACGGCCGTTCCGTCGGTCACGACCGCTACGAGGTTAGCGCGGCGGGTGTAAACGTAAGAAAGGTCAACATCCTTGGATATCGCAAGGCAAGGCTCCGCGACGCCGGGGGTGTAGGCGACGGAAAGCTCTTCGCGATTGGTTATCGGAGCGCGGGTAACGACTTCGATCTTTCCCTTCCACTCCTTATGCTTGTCGAGTGCATACTGCTTCTTATCCATTTTAATATACCTGCCTTATTATCAGACTTTCAGATTGTCGAGGAATTCGCGCATCTTTTCTGCGGAAGAGCGCAGTTTCACAAGCTCTTCTTCCGTATAATCGTAAGGGATCTTCATCTCCGCTCCGTTGATGCCGAGCACCGTAGGAACGCTTATGCATACGTCGCTTATACCGTAGTATCCGTCGAGCAGAGTGCTGACGTTATGCACGCTGCGGGTATTCTTGATGATGACGTTGCTGAGCTCCGAAACGACGGAAGCTATGGCATAGAACGTCGCGCCCTTGAGTTTGATGACTTCGCCGCCCGCCGTGCGCACCGCGTTTTCGATGGCGGGCTTGTCAAGAGTGATACCCTCTTTCGCGCAATACGAATCGATGGGCATGCCTGCGATATGCACGCTGCTCCATACGGCGAACTGGCTGTCGCCGTGCTCTCCGCTCATGAAACCGTGTATGTTCTTGGAATCCACGTTGAGCTCGCGGCTGAGAAGATAGCGGAAACGCGCGCTGTCCAGCGACGTGCCCGTTCCCACCACGCTGTGCGCGGGAAGTCCGGAATACTTCTGGATGACGTAAGTGAACACGTCGAGAGGATTGGCTACGACGAGCACTACTCCGCCGTTATAATACTTGGCGATGTTGGCTGCGATGTCCTTAGCGATGACGATGTTCTTCGCCGCAAGGTCGAGTCTGCTCTCGCCGGGTTTGCGTCCGAGGCCGGCGGTGACGACGATAACGTCGCTGTCCGCGATCTCCGAATACTCTCCGCTGTGGATGTTCATCGCATCCATGGTAACGAGACCGTGACTGATATCCATGGCCTCGCCTTTAGCCTTGTCCCTGTTGACGTCGATGACGACAAGCTCGGAAACGAGTTTGCGGGTGGCTATCGAGTACGCCGCAGTGGCGCCTACCAGCCCGGCACCGATGATACTGATCTTAGAGTGTTTTCTTTCCATTGTCCTTTATCCGTTCCGTTATTAAGATTTTTGTCGGCTTTTTTGATCCCTTTTCCTGTTTCCCGGTGTTTTGCCGCACCCAAAAAACGGGCACAGCCATATGCCGATCCCGCAAGCCCTTCGGACAGGCGAAACCGCCTTCCCCCATTGTCTCATCGTAAACTATTATACCATACTTCCCGAAAAATGCAAACGAATTTCCATACCTTTTTAAGTTTTATTTATGCCCGTCCGTATATGCCGCGATCATGCAAAGCGCTGACCTCCTCCGCCCGTGCAACGAAAAAAGGGCGGTCGCCCGCCCTTTTTTGTTTCAGGTGTTGTCTCAGAAATCGATATCCTTGTCGTAGTACACCGCGAGGAGCAGCTTCTTCATCTCCTCCAGCGAAGGCTGACGAGGATTGGAACCGGTGCACGCGTCGCTTATAGCGAGAGCGGCGACGGATTCGAGCTTATCGTTGAACTCCTTCTCGTCGATGATGCTCTTGTCGGCGATCACTCCGCCCTCGCCGTAATTCTTTATCGCGAGAGGGATGTTGAGAGCCTTGTTCATGCTGCGCAGTTCTGCGATGAGAGCGTCCACAAGCTCTGCCGTCGTCTTGCCCTTAAGGCCGATGAAGCGCGCGATCTCCGCATAACGCTCCGCAGCCTCGGGAACGGCGGAATTGTACTTGATGACCTTGGGAAGGTACATGGCGTTGGCAGCGCCGTGGATGATGTGACCGCCGGTGAACGCCGCGCCCGTCTTGTGCGCCATGGAGTGGACGATACCGAGCAGAGCGTTGGAGAACGCCATACCGGCAAGGCACTGCGCGTCGTGCATAACGGCACGCGCGTCCTTATCTCCGTCGTAGGATTTCTTGAGGTTGAGGTGGATCAGCTTGATCGCGTGCAGCGCGAGCGGATCGGTATAGGTGCAGTGGAGCGTGGACACATAAGCCTCGATGGCGTGCGTCATGGCGTCCATACCCGTATGCGCCGTAAGTTTGGCGGGCATGGTCTCCGCAAGCTCGGGATCGACGATCGCGACGTCGGGAGTGATGTTGAAGTCGGCAAGAGGATATTTGATGCCCTTGGAGTAATCCGTGATGACGGAGAACGCCGTGACTTCGGTAGCCGTACCCGACGTGGACGGAATGGCGCAGAACTTCGCCTTCGTGCGCAGAGTCGGGAATGAGAACGGCTGTATTATCTCTTCGAACGTCGTCTCGGGATACTCATAGAACACCCACATGGCTTTAGCCGCATCGATGGGCGAACCGCCGCCCATGGATATGATCCAGTCGGGCTGGAATTCGCGCATTGCGGCAGCGCCTTTCATAACGGTCTCGACGGAAGGATCGGGTTCGACGTTCTCGAACAGTCTGACTTCCATGCCGGCTTCTTTGAGATATCCGACCGCCTTGTCGACGAAGCCGAATCTCTTCATGCTGCCGCCGCCGAGCACGAGGATCGCTCTTTTGCCTTTGAGGTTTTTCAGCTCTGCGAGAGAGCCTTTTCCATGATACAGATCACGAGGTAATGTGAAACGTCCCATATTTATCTCCCATATATATGTTTATTTTCCCGAGGCTCCCCGCCCCGGAACACTTTCATTGTAATACAGTTCGGAAGGATTGTCAAATAAATAACGGGATATTTATATCGCAATATTTATATCCCGTTATTTATTTATCCGTATGCACCGCGTCTCACATGCGCGAGGAGCGGAAGTTTTCGTATTTTTCGAGAAGATCTTCGGGGATGGAGGGAGGTATCTTGCGGAACGCGGACTCGAACATATCGCGAGTCAGCGGCAGAGGCGCGCGCGAACCGTTCGTCTGCAGTTTCTCGAGCGCGAGACGGCACGCCTCCTCTATTATGCCGCAGAGATCCGCGGCGGAATAGTAAGCCCTTTTCGCCCCGGGGACGAAAGAGGACTGTTCCGTCATCTGAAGGATATCCTCCGTCGTTATTCCGTCCAGCGCTATGCCGGACAGCTTGCCCGCTATGATCTCCCGTTTCGCCGTGACGTCGGGAGGCGGGATGTGGATGAGGTGAGAAAAACGCTTATAACGCAGATATGCGGGATCGATGACGTCGGGGCGGTTGGTCGCCGCTATGATGATGCGTTTGGATCCGTCCACGCCGAAGCCGTTGAGCCGCTGGAGCAGCTCGGTGGTCACCGCGGCTTTATAGTCTTTCGTGTCCTGCCCTCTGCGGCTGAATATGGATTCGCACTCGTCCACAAAGAGTATCGCGCCGTCCGGACAGGCGTCCAGCTCCTGGAATATCTGCCTGACGGCGGCTTCGCTCTCGCCTACGTATGACTTGAATATATCCGCCGGGGTGACTATGAACAGCGGCAGATCCATCGCGTTGGCTATCGCCTCCGCAAACATCGTCTTGCCCGTTCCCGGCGCGCCGTACATCAGCATACCGAGTCCGCCTTCCAGCTTGTAATACTTCACGATCTCGGGATTCTGCGCCATGAACATGAAGCTCCTGACCAGCTTTTTAACGCCGTCCAGTCCCTTGACGTCGTCGAACGTCGTCTCGGGAACGCGGCTCTTCATGACAGAACCGTAGCTCGCCGCCATATCGCTGAGTTGTTTGAAATATTCGGCGTAGGCTTTGCTCTTAGCCTCGTCCGTATGCCGCTCTCCCAGCGTCTTTGCGAGCTGTGCGGCGCGGGAGTACTCCGAACGCAGTTTCTGCTTATCTTCCGGCGAAAGATCGCGCTTGTCGCGTCTACCGCCCAGCACCTTGCGTATCTCGCCGGTGCTCGCGGCAAATTCCTTTTCCAGCTCGTCCAGAGACGGTCCTTTCACTCCGCCAGGACGTTTTCCCATGCCTGCCATGCTCTGCCTCCGCTCACTTTATGATATCGCTGATGTCGGGTACGCCCGCTTCGGTCGATCCGGGAGCTGCCGGCGGCGGTACGGGAGCGGCGCCGGCGCCCTCGGGCACGTTCTCTCCGCTGCGTGCAGCCACGATACCCGCTACCATGCGGGCGGCGGCGCTGCCGTCGCTGAAACGTATGCTCGTCTTGCCGCGTTTCGCGAGCCTCTCGTTGCGCTTCGCACGCTTCGCCTTGAGCTTTTCGCGGCGCTCGCGCATGGACGCCGCTGCCCTGCCGAGCGACTCCGTCATGCCCGTCGCCATCTCCTGCTGCGCGAGTATGGTATCGTACATCGCCATCATGCGCGCCTGATTGTTGCGCATCGCCTTCTTTAAGCGGCGCTTTTCGCGCAGGCGGCGGAAGAAGCCGTACTTCGTTTTCGTCGTCGAAGTGAGCGCTTCCCTGTTGAAGTTCATGACGTCGTCCACCATGCCTATAGCCTCGGTTATCGTCGCCATGACGGAGCTGGTCGCAGAGAACAGCTTCATGCTCTCGTTGATCTCGATGAGCATGTCGAGGAACTCCATCATCATCTCCGTGCGGAAATCGTCGTAACCGTAATCCATCGCAAACTGAGCCGCCTGTTCGGCAAGCCGCGTGCACGCCGCGCCCAGCCTGTCGAGCTGCTCCTTCATCTCGCGCTCCTGCCGTTCGCCGTCCAGCTTGCGGCGGCGTTCCGCCATGGCCTTTTCCACAGACTCGGTCGTGTTCATGCCGGTCCTGCTTTCGCTTCTCTCGTCCATTTGTCCGCTCTCCTTGTTTTTATCTCGTTATGCCGCAAGCGCTCATCACCGCTTCGGCGAGCGCTCTGCGTTCCGCTTCCGCGTTATCCGTCCAATCGTGGGCGGATATGCGGTGAAGCGTCCACCCGCGCTGAGCGAGGCTCTCGTAATATCTCATCTCGCAGTCATAGTAATCATAGCCGGAACCTGCGACGTCGCGCTCGCACCACACGCCGAGCACAGCGCGGCTCTTATCCGGCGACAGCACGGCTACAGGCACGCGCACCGAACCGTCCGTTACGCCGTAATCGTATACGATGCGATCCTCCGATATGCCCAGACTGCGTATGTATCCGCCCACGCTGCGGAAGAATCCCGGTCCGGGATCCGAACCCGCGAAGCCTCCGCGTTCGCCGGCGGCGAACTTTTCCGCCATGCGCAGGTATTCGCCTATATACGCCACGCTGCTCTCCGTCAGTTCGTGTCCCTTTACCGAATGCACCACCGTCACGGAATACATCGCGCGCGTTACGGCGACGTTGAACACGCATTCGCCGAGGTTGCCGCGGTTCAGCGTGCCGAACTGCTGCCACAGCGATCCGTTCGCGCGCCGCCCGTATGTCAGCGACAGGAACAGATGTTCGGTCTCCTGCCCCTGCACGGTGCGTATCGTCTTGAAGAACATCAGCTTTTCGGGAACGTCGCCGAAATTCGCGAGCGCGCGTTCCATTTTATCCGACAGTTCTTTGTCCGCGGCGACGAGTGCGCGGATATATGCCGTCTGCGGCTCGCCGAAAGCGACAACGCCGAACGACCGCGACAGCTTTCCCGTCTTTGCGTCGTAGTACTTTTCAAAGTGACGGCGCAGACATCCGACGATCGCCCTCGCTTCCGCATCGTTAACGCCCTTTTCGCACACTCCGTCCGGAACGTAGATATCCGTGAAGCCCAGCTCTCCGCGCACCATGGGAACGGCAGCGGGGAACGTGCGC
Organism: uncultured Eubacteriales bacterium; assembly: GCA_900555875.1. Lineage (GTDB taxonomy): Bacteria > Bacillota > Clostridia > Christensenellales > Pumilibacteraceae > Protoclostridium. The sequence goes on along the minus strand of USNB01000063.1, from coordinate 425 downwards.
ATATACGGATAGAAACGCCGGCGGGAAAACGCGATGAGCGATTCGGTCTTGCTGCGGTAATGGCATACCAGCTCCTTAACCGAGAACGCTTCGCTTCCGAGCGCAAGCGAAAGCGCCGAATCCGCCGCGCCCATGATCTCCCCGTCGCCCAGCATCGCTTCCGCATCTGGCGACGCGCGGAAATCGCGCATGGGCGGCATCTGCCATTCGTCGCCCACGATGACTATACTGCGGCAGCGCATGATCACGGGAAGTATCGCCGCCGGCTCGAGCTGGCTCGCCTCGTCCACTATGGCTACGTCGAAATCGAAATACTCGTCCTGCCGCATGAGCAGACTGACGGACGACGGCGACAGGATGAAACAGCGTTCCAACCGCACGAGCGCTTCCGCTCTGTCCTTGAACAGCCTGCGCAAATTGCGCGC
>USNB01000062.1 GCA_900555875.1 uncultured Eubacteriales bacterium | reverse complement strand
TCTTTTCGCGAAAAGAAAAAAGCCCTCCCCGCAAAAGACCCCCAAAAAAGCAAAAAGCGACATATATCTCATGAAAGCGGCATATATAGGATCATGGGATATTTTGACGACAGATCGGTGATCCTGGGGAAATATATCGCCGAAACGGGCGATACTGTACGCGGCGCGGCGAAAAAATACGGTATGGCGAAATCCACGGTGCACAAGCTCGTTACCGGGCGGCTGCCGGGCGTTGACGCTGCGCTCGCCGGGCGGGTGAGGGCGGTGCTCGAACGCAATCTTGCAGAGCGTCATCTGCGCGGCGGCGAAGCGACCAGGCGCAAATATCTCGGTCCGCAAGCGCCGCAGACGGGTAATGGGGCAGGATAAAATTATGCGTTTTATGCGCTGCCGCTTTTGCCGGCGCCGAAAAGAGCGAAAATACTCGCCTAATGTCCGCAATATGATCGCGAAACGGGAGAATGCTCCTTTCGTAGTCCGTAATATCATGACGGCGGAGTGAAAAACGCGTGATAAAATGTGAAAAGCCTATTTTGTGCAAAAACGCTTGCGCTTATCGCGGTGAATGGTGTATAATAAATTTATGAAAAGTTTATGTTCCGCTCCGGTCTGTGGATGATACGAGGGGGGGACCGAACATTCAAATAACGCAAAGGAAGTACGACGAATGTTTACATTGACTACCGACAGCGCCGTGGACGTGTTCCGCTCCGAGCTGGACAAGCTCGGCGTGTATTGGGTGCCGCTTACGTATGCGATAGACGGCGTGACCTACGAGGACGACTTCTCGGACGACGCGCGGTATAAGGATTTTTACGAGAAGGTACGCGCCGGCGCCATGCCCGTTACGAGCCAGATCAATCCGTTCGCGCATGAAGAGTTCTGGGAAAAAGTGGTGGAGAAGACCGGTCCGACGGATATCGTTCATCTTACGCTTTCGAGCGGACTCAGCGAAACATATTCGTCCGCGTGCAAGGCGGCGGAGAGCTTCATGTCTAAGCATCCGGATACGCGCATATACGTGGTGGACTCTCTCGGCGCCACTCAGGCGGAAATGCCGGTATTCGAAATGGCGCTTCGTTTGCGCGACGCGGGCGAGGGAGCGGCGGCTGCCGCCGAAGCTCTCAGGGCATATACTCATCGCATACAGGTCTATATAATAGCGGACGATCTATTTCATCTCAAGCGCGGCGGCAGGGTGAGCGCCGCGGCTGCCGTCGTAGGCTCCATGTTCAAGATCAAGCCGCTCATAGTGTTCGACGACGCGGGCAAGCTCCAGGTCTATAAAAAGCCGCTCGGCTGGAAAAAGGCGCTCAAGGTGGTTCTCGATCACATCGACGAATACTGCACCGAGCCGTGCGCCAAGAAATTCTGGATAGCCCATGCCGACGCGCTCGATAAGGCGGAGGAGGCGAAAGCCGCGATAGAACAGCGTTATCCCGGCGCTACGGTGCAGATCGGCTGGATAGGCCCGGTCATAGGCGCTCATACGGGTTCCGGGACCATAGGCATACTGTTTGAATCCAACAGCAGACTGATGTAACGGGTGGCGGAACGATCCGCCCGGACGCAGCTTGCGGATACCGTTTTCATCAAAGGGGGACATAAAGCGCCGGGCAGTTTTGCCGCGGACGCCGAAAGTCTGACGTAAAACGATCGAATAGCTTGCGAACGAGCCCGGTGCCGTACCGGGCTCGTTCGTCCGGAGAGAGGAACGCTCTCTCCGTGAAACGCGCCTCCGAAAGTCGGATAAACTTTCGGAGGCGCGTTTTGTTTTCGGGGCGCGTTTCGTGCCCGGCGTTTTTATCGCATTCTGTCCCGCAGGCGAATCGGGATCGCATCGGTCGTTTATCCGCAGGCCGTGTCAGTATTCCGAATCGTCGATCACGAGCGGGACCTCGATCCCGTCCGAAGTCAGGGTGAGGGTGTTTCTTTTAGGATATTTGTTTTCCCTTTCCAGCGTATTGACGGCTCCGCCTTCGTTTGTGCCCACCCATTCGTCGATATACAGCCCTGTGCCGTTGTTTTCTTCCCAATATGAACAGGTCACCGTATATGTGTGTCCTTTTTTGTACTCGAACGTGAGTTTTCCGTCTTCAAAATCATTCAGCCATATCGATTCGAGCTCGTTCGTATCGTTGTCCGTTATGTTGAGAAGGATATCTTTTTCCGCATGATCGGTCCGGTTGTCGTACGTAAAGGTAACGTCAAGCGTCTCGTATTCGACGGGCGTCGATATGACGGTGAATTTCCTGATCAGTTTTCCGAGACTGCTGTTGTTCGGATCCAGTTCGAGATAGATATAAGTTTCGCCCTCGTGCGCGTTCGTCAGATCGACGGAGAGATATCCTCCGATGATCGCCGAGCTGGCGGATGCCTTCGTGGGGACGAACTCGACGGCGTCTGTCGGGATCACGTTTTCGTCGGAAGAGTATATCGTTTCCTTTATGTCGGTTATCCAGTTCGCGGAAGAGATCCCGTCAAAATTCAGATTGATCCGGGCGGTATCGCCTTCCGCCAGAGAGATCTGTCCGGTGACGGAAGACCCCCACTCGAGATGATCGTCGGGATCGTCGTATTCGCCGACGTGGGTCATGGAGACCGCTATTTTCACATCCTCAGCCGGCATGGTGAACGTATAGCCGAACATGTCGCGCGTCAATTCGGCGCCGTTCATCGTGACTTTGCCTACTTCGTAAAATACGCTGGCGCTTTCCACGTCAAAATTGACGGTCGCGCCGGCTTCGGCTTCGCTTTTAAGACCGGTGATCTTATAATCGTCGCCGGCTTCGTATGTTATGCCGTAAGACGTGCTGCCGCCGTCGGCCTCGCCGCCGCATGCGGTCAGCGCCGCGGAGACGACTATGATCGATAATATAGCTAAAAATAATGTTACTGTCTTTTTCATGGACTTGCCTCCTGCGATGATATTTTATACATCTATATTATATCATCGGGAATCGTTCCTGTCAACCCTCAGGCATATCCGCTTCCGTTACGCCGGCGCTGCCGTTATTTCGCTGCGTTCGGGTAAAGGGGAGAGCTGTGTGCCGAACGCTCCCGCGGCGAGGCTTCCGCGGCGTGAAAAATTTTTCGCAACAGGGCATAATTTGCTTGACTTGAACGCTTTGTTCTGATAAAATTAACAGGCACCTTGGTAAAGGGGTGCTATTTTTGACTGTAATACATGCGGAGGCGCGAAAATGGCTAAGAATACGAGCCGTAATAAGATCACCCTTGCATGCACGGTGTGCAAGCAGAGGAATTACGATACGTATAAGAACAAGAAGAACGATCCCGACAGGATCGAACTGAAGAAGTACTGCAAGTTCTGCAAGACCCACACCGTCCACAAAGAGACGAAGTAAGGAGCGACCATGGCAGATAAGAACAACAAAAACGTTGCGAAGAAGCAGGGGCCGAAGAAGCCCAACTTTTTCGTAGCCACGTTCGGCGAGCTCAAGCAGGTCACCTGGCCCACGTTCGCGGATACGATGAAGCGTCTGGGCGCGGTGCTCGTCATCACGGTGGTATTCCTCGTGGTGCTCATGTGCATCGACCTTCTTCTGAACTTCATCCACCGCAATCTTTTCCAGGCGGGCTTCGGCGACAACGAGCTGCTCAACGGCGAACAGATAGCCGCGCTCATCGTCAGCGGAGTATTGGTCCTGATCGCGATCGGCGGCGTGATAGCGTACAAAGTCGTCAAGTATCGTTCTAACAAAAACGACGACCGTTTATAAGGTACTCGCGAAATGGGTAAGGAAGACGCAAAGTGGTATGTGCTCCACACCTATTCGGGGTATGAGAATCAGGTGGAGATGAATCTGAAAATGGTGTTCGAAAAGAACAACATGACGGACAGGCTCTACGAGATCACCATACCCATGGAAGAGGTCATGGAAGAGAAGAACGGCAAGAAGAAGCTTGTCAAGCGCAAGATGTTCCCTTGTTACGTTCTGATCAAGATGGAGTACGACAACGACAGCATGTGGCACATAATAACGCAGACGCGCGGCGTGACCGGTTTCGTCGGCCCGCAGGGGCATCCGCTCCCGCTCACCGACGACGAGATCCGTCGTATGCATCTCGAAAAAGTCGTCGCAAAGACCGATTACGCCCCCGGCGACACGGTCAAGATCATAAGCGGACCTCTTGAGGACTTTGTCGGAAAGATCGAAACGGTGGACAAAGAGAATCAGAAGTGCCGCGTATCCGTCTCCATGTTCGGCAGGGAGACTCCCGTCGATCTCGAGCTCTATCAGATAGAGCCGACAGGCGAGGACAAATAACGCCGGAAAGCATGTATAATTCGGGAGAACGCTCCTGCGTTCGTTATCACCGCGATTATATAATAACCGTTATATAAGGAGCAAAAAATGGCAAAGAAATTACAGGCGGTCGTAAAGCTTCAGCTCCCCGCAGGTAAAGCCACCCCGGGACCTCCCGTCGGATCCTCTCTCGGACCCCACGGTATCAACATCCCCGGCTTTACGAAGGAGTTCAACGAGAAGACGAGAGACCAGGAAGGCATGATCATCCCCGTGGTGATCAGCATCTATTCGGACAGAAGTTTCACCTTCATCATGAAGACGCCTCCCGCACCCGTGCTCATCAAGAAGGAGCTGGGTCTGGAGTCCGGTTCGGCGAAGCCCAACAAGGACAAGGTAGGCAAGCTTACTATGGCGCAGGTGGAGAAGATAGCCAAGATCAAGCTCCCCGATCTCAACGCGGGAAGCCTTGAGGCGGCGATAAGCATGATCAAAGGCACTGCGCGCTCCATGGGCGTGGAAGTGGAAGGCTGAGGAGGGCGGCAACATGAGTTTCGGAAAGAAATACAAGACGTCGCTCACCGAAGTAGACGTAAAGAAAGCTTACGAGCCTGCCGCGGCGATAGAAAACGCGATAGCGACCGCCAAAGCTAAGTTCGACGAGACTATAGAGCTTCACGTCCGTCTGGGCGTGGATCCCCGTCAGGCGGATCAGCAGGTGCGCGGCACCGTCGTTCTTCCCAACGGAACGGGTAAAAAAGTCAGGGTGCTCGTCATCGCGAAAGGCGAGAAGGCGGACGCCGCCAAGGAAGCGGGCGCAGATATCGTAGGCGCGGAAGAGATCATACAGAAGATCCTTTCGGAGAACTTCCTCGATTTCGACGTGTGCATCACGTCTCCCGACATGATGGGACAGATGGGACGCGTCGCGCGTATCCTCGGACCCAAGGGTCTCATGCCTTCGCCCAAGAGCGGCACGGTAACGCCGGATGTTGCGAAAGCGGTCCGCGATTCCAAAGCCGGTAAGGTGGAGTACAGACTGGACAAGACTGCTATCATCCACTGCCCGATCGGCAAGAAGTCTTTCGGCAGCGAGAAGCTTCTCGAAAACTACAACACACTTATGGACGCGATCATAAAGGCCAAGCCCGCGGCGGCAAAGGGCGTATACGTCAAGAGCGTTACGCTTGCTTCCACGATGGGCCCCGGCATCAAGGTCGCCCAGAGAGTGTAATAAAACGCAACAATCATATTCCCCTGAGAAAACGAGCGGTCGAAAGACCTTAAATCCGCATGCGCGGGGCTGGTCGAGGCGAATGATCTTAAGCGGCATATACGGGAACGTTCCCGTGTCCTATTTACGATCGCCCCGCAGCTCACGAGCCTTGCGGGGCTGTGTTTTATCCATCCTGTCCCTTTTCTTAGGGGCAAAAGGAGGTCAAAAAAGCAATATGGCAAGTAAGGAGATCATAGCTCAGAAGGAGCAGCTCGTATCCGAAGTCGCCGAAAAGATAAGCAAGGCAAAGAGCATCGTGCTCGTCAACCACTGCGGTCTTACGGTCGAACAGGATACCGAACTCCGTGCAGAGATGAGAAAAGCCAATGTCGAGTATAAGGTCATCAAGAACTCCATCCTCAGCCGTGCGTTCGAAAAAGTCGGATTCACCGGTTTCGAGGGGGTGTTCTCCGGTCCTACAGCCGCAGCGTTCTCTTACGACGACGCGGTCGCGGGAGCGAAGATCATCTCGGACAACGGCGCAAAGACCAAGATGCTGGAGATAAAGGGCGGCGTCATCGAGAACAAAGCGGCTACCGCGGAGGAAGTAAAAGTCCTCGCCAACATCCCGCCCAAGCCCGTTCTTATCGGACAGCTGCTCGGTCTGCTCACCAACCCGATGCGCAGCCTTGCGGTCGCGGTTTCCGAAGTCGCAAAGAAACAGAGCGCCTGACGGCGTGACCCGGCGGACATTCCCGCCTCATGATCAGAAAACAATTCAAGGAGTAATTCAAAAATGGCAGATATCGCTAAATTTGTGGAAGAGATCGAGAAGATGAGCGTTATGGAGCTTAACGAGCTCGTAAAGGCCATCGAGGAAAAGTTCGGCGTAAGCGCGGCAGCTATGGCAGTCGCAGCTCCCGCTGCAGGCGGCGCGGCAGCTCCCGCAGCCGAAGAGAAGACCGAGTTCGACATCGTTCTTACCGACGCCGGCGCGAACAAGATCCCTTGCATCAAGGTCGTTCGCGAGCTTACCGGTCTCGGCCTCGGCGAGGCGAAGGCTCTCGTCGAAAAGACCCCTGCGACCATCAAGGAAGGCGTTTCCAAGGATACAGCGAACGAGATCATCGCGAAGTTCAAGGAAGTTGGCGCTACCGCAGAGATGAAGTAATTACAAACTCATCAAAAGGACCGACAAATGTCGGTCCTTTTGCTATGCCGTCTTGGTGGGACGGCATAGCTTTGGGTGGGGACGGCTTTATGTCGCTCTCTCGGGCTGCGCGCTCTAAAGCGCGCGCCGTCCCCACGCGATGGGACGGCATATAATACCGCTGATGCGGGCTGCGTGTTCGGTCACGTACTCAGCCTCGCGCTACCGCTTGCTCGGCTACGGAAGTACGCTCCCTCGCCAGCTGCCCGCCTGAGCGGCATTCTCTGCCGTCCTTCGTTTTGGAAACAGGGAAGAAGATGTCCCGCGCGAATGCGCAGCACAAGTATACGCCCTCCCTGTAGCCGAGCCGCTGAAGGC
>USNB01000061.1 GCA_900555875.1 uncultured Eubacteriales bacterium | reverse complement strand
GCAACCTATGACCAGTACTCTTGCCATATTCAGATCTCCTTATCCTCTCGAAGCGAGAGCTATGAGCATTTCTCTTACTGTTTTACACGCGACTGCGGTACTGCTGCCGCTCGCGTCGTAGTGCGGACTGAGCTCCGTTACGTCGCATGCGACGACGTTGGCGCGGCAGCACACTTCGGTCACGGCGCGGCGCAGTTCGTCGAAAGATACGCCGCCGGGCTCGGGAGTGCCCGTCCCGGGAAATACGGACGGATCGAGCACATCGAGATCGACGGTGAAATATACGGGCGCGTTCCCGAGTTTCTTTATCAGTACGTCGACGCCTTCGAGGTCGAAAAGTCGGCGTGAAACGCGGGAGGCGCTCCATTCGAATTCCGAGCGGTCGCCCGAGCGTATGCCGTACTGATGCAAACGCCCGTCGCCCAGCAGCTCGTGGCAGCGGCGCAGCACGCACGCGTGCGAGAGCTTGACTCCGAGATAGTCGTCGCGCAGGTCGGCGTGGGCGTCGAAATGTATGATGTGCAGGTCGGGGAAGCGCTTTGCCGCGGCGCGCACGGCGCCCAGCGTCACGAGGTGCTCGCCGCCCAGCATGAATGGCAGTTTGCCGTCCGCGAGCAGCGACTCTGCGGCGTGCTCTATGTCCGCGAGCACGGCTTCGGAGCTTCCCGGGCACAGCTCGAGATCCCCGATGTCGCACACGGCGGCGTCCGCGAGGTCCGCGTTCTGGTACGGGCTGTACGTCTCCAGCCCGAAAGATTCGCGCCTGATGTATTCGGGGCCGAACCGCGTGCCGGGGCGGAAGGACGTGGTGCCGTCGTAAGGCGCTCCGAAGAGCACGACAGAGGCGTTTTCGTAGGCGTTATCGCACGCCATGTATGCGTTAATCTGCATGTTCGACATCGCTGAGCAGTTCCTCCACGTATGCGGGTATATAGAACGCGCCTTTATGCAGCGTCGTGGTGTAATAGCGGCACTTCAGCCCGCGCGCGTTCCAGCGTTTTTCGTCGAGGTCTTTGAGCGGGTGATATTTCTTGGACGCGAATCCGAACAGCCAGTGCCCCGACGGATACGTGGGTATGTGCGCCTGATAGACGCGGCTGACGGGGAAGGATTCCACTATGCGCTTATGCGCGCGCTGACAGGCGAGGGCGTCCTCGGGGTAGAACGGGCTTTCGTGCTGATTGACCATTATGCCGTCCGAGCGCAGCGCTTTGAAGCAGTTGCCGTAGAACTCGCGCGTGAACAGCCCTTCGCCCGGCCCGAACGGGTCGGTGGAGTCCACTATTATGAGGTCGTAAGCGTCCGACTTTGTGCGTATGAATTTCAGTCCGTCTTCGAAATGCACGCTGACGCGCTCGTCGTCCAGCCCGCAGGCGGTGAAAGGCAGGTATTTCCGGCAGACGGCGGTCACTTCCTCGTCGATATCCACGAGGTCGATATGCTCTATGTCGTCGTACCGCACCAGTTCGCGGCACGCGCCGCCGTCGCCGCCGCCGATGATGAGCACGTCGCGCACGCGCGGGTGCACCGCCATCGGCACGTGGGTGATCATCTCATGATATATGAATTCGTCCTTTTCGGTGAGCATCATATATCCGTCGAGCACGAGAAAACGTCCGAACTCGGGCGAATCGAACACGTCGATGCGCTGGAACTCGCTCGTCCTGCTGCACAGCTGTTTATCCACGCGAATGGAGAGCTTTACGTTTTTTGTATGTTGTTCGGAAAACCACAGATCCATATGGATATAATCTCCTTCAGCCTATGACGTTGAGGCGCGTTATGTCGGGATCTTCGGGACCCGTCATCTGACAGCCTTTTTCCTTGGCGTAGCGGATGTACTCGAGCACGCGCGGCGTTATGCGTTCCCCGGGTGCGAGCACGGGTATGCCGGGCGGGTAGCACATGACGAACTCCGCGCATACCTTGCCCGCAGTCTGTTCTATGGGCATTGATACGGAGTCCGAATAGAACGCGTCCTGCGGCGAGAGCGCGACGTCCGGCTCGATGTATTCCTGCTTCATGAGTCTGGCGGAGCTGCCCCGTCCGAAGCGCCGGCGCACTTCCGCGAGAGCGCCTATCAGTCGCTCTATGTCGCGCACGCGGTCGCCGATGGAGAGGTAGGCGAGGATATTGCCGAGGTCGCCGAACTCTATCTGTATGTCGTATTCGTCGCGGAGCAGCGAGTATACCTCTATGCCCGCCAGCCCGACTTTGAGCGTATTGACGGACAGCTTTGTGACGTCGAAATCGAAAACGCTGTCGCCGTTTACAAGCTCCTTGCCGTAGGCGTAATAGTCGCCTATGTCGTTTATCTCACAGCGTGCGTACTCCGCCATCTCCACTACTTTTGCGAATGCTTCTCTGCCGCGGAGCGCGAGGTTGCGGCGCGATATGTCGAGAGAGGAGAGCAGCAGGTAGGAAGCGCTCGTCGTCTGCGTCAGGTTGATTATCTGGCGGACGTAGCCGGCTTCCACGCGGCTGCCCGTGAGGAGCAGCGAGCTTTGCGTGAGACTGCCGCCCGACTTGTGCATGGATACCGCCGCCATGTCGGCGTCAGCCGCCATTGCGGAGACGGGGAGACCCTCTCCGAAATAGAAGTGCGTGCCGTGCGCCTCGTCCGCAAGACAGAGCATTCCCGCCTTGTGCGCCATGTCAGCTATCGCCCTGATATCCGAGCAGATGCCGTAATACGTCGGGTTATTGACGAGGACGGCTTTCGCGTCCGGATGCGCGGCTATGGCGGCGGCGACGGCGTCGCGGCTCATGCCGAGCGAAATGCCCAGCTCATCGTCGCAGTCCGGATCGACGTATACGGGCAGCGCGCCGCACAGCACGAGCGCGCCCATTACGGAGCGATGGACGTTGCGGGGGAGTATTATTTTGTCTCCGCGTCCTACGACGGAGAGTATCATGCTCTGCACGGCGCTCGTCGTTCCGCCTACCATGAGAAAGGCGTGCGCCGCTCCGAACGCCTCCGCGGCGAGCGTTTCGGCGTCGCGTATGACGGAGACGGGGTGGCAGAGATTGTCAAGACATTTCATCGAATTGACGTCCAGGCTCATGCATTTTTCGCCGAGAAGCGCGGTCAGTTCGGGGTTGCCTCTGCCGCGCTTGTGCCCGGGGACGTCGAACGGTACGAGACGCATGCGGTGCATTTCCTGCAGCGCTTCGTATATCGGCGCATTTTTTTGCGTAAGTTTCTTATCCATTTCAGTACACGTTCCTGCCGCTGAAGATCTCTATCATCTCGCGGCGGAGATTGTCCATTATCTCCAGCCTGACGGTGGGAGGAAGCTCGTATACGTCCGTTTTGAAAAGGTAGTTCTGCAGATCGATGTCCTTTACCATCATCTTGGTATGGAAGATGTTCGCGCCGTATACGTTGATGTCCGCCGCGTCGTATTTGAGCAGCGTGGCGGGAGCTATGTAATCCTGTATGGACGTTGCTTTGTGATCCATAAAGCATTTTTTCCCGCCGATATCGCGCGTAAAGACGCGCACGCGGTAGTCCATCGTTATGATGTCCGAATCGAACGAGCCTATGAGGTAATCGAGGGTGGACAGCGGGGTTATCTCTCCGCACGTCGCTACGTCGATATCCACGCGGAAGGTGGCAAGGCAGGTCTCCGGATGGTATTCGGGGTAGGTGTGGACGGTGACGTGGCTCTTGTCGAGATGCGCGAGCTGCGTCTCTCCCGCGGGGACCATCGAGCCTTCCGCGATCAGTATGGTGACGGACGCTCCCTGCGGATCGTAGTCCTGCTTGGCTATGTTGAGCACGCGCGCGCCTATCATGTCCGTCAGCGTGGTGAGGATGTTCGTAAGGCGCTCGGAGTTATACTGTTCGTCGATATATGCGATATAATCACGCTGCTCACGCGCCGTCTTGGCGTAGCATACGTCGTAGATGTTGAAGCTGAGAGACTTCGTCAGGTTGTTGAACCCGTAGAGCTTGAGTTTATCCAAATCCCTTTCCTCCCGATGCAAGCGAAACGGCGCGCACCCTGCATGGTGCGCGCCGAACTTAAAAGCGATCTTTCGGAGCGACGGGAAAACCCCGTCCGTTCAACTGAGTCTATATAGCAAATACTTACTTTTACTACTCTTATTGGATCGATCTTACGTCGGCGGCACGCAGCCGCAGGATCAAGCGCTCGCGCTCGATTGCAATAAGTTTTATCGGCAGTGGACCCGGCTGTCCGTATGGCCTCGGCCCCGAAAGGCGGTCCGTAGTTATTTGCATGGATACTCTGTCGAACTCATATCACATGTTACTGTTATTTTACCCTCCCGGAGCGGATATGTCAAGGGTTTTGGCGAAATTTTTTCTTCGCGGGACAAAATCGAAAAAATCGACCGCGTTATGTCGCTCGACCGGATTTTATTGTGTCGATCGGCTGAGTTTTATTATGTCATTCGGCGGATGAGCGGGGAAAGGAAAATTTTGCAGTCGGTGTCCGTTCTTTTATGCTTCCGGGGTTGACATAAAACGCCGTCGGTGTTAAAATCATAGTTGAGGAGGTGCGGATATGCCGTATTCATTTGTAGCGACTTCGTCCGGAACGACTGCCGAAACGACGTCGGATGCGTGGACGTGGGACAAGTTCTGGTCTACCATCCTCGAGTGGCTGACGACTCACGGTCTGCAACTGCTTATCGGGCTGGTCGTGCTGTTCATCGCTTTCTGGGTGATCAACATAGTGGCGCGAGCGGTGCGCAAGTCCATGATAAAGCACGGCCGCGACAGAACGGTGACCAGCGTCGTATATCAGATCATAAAAAAGGGGCTGAAGATCGTTCTCATCGTGCTGTTCCTCGGCTATGTCGGGATCGACACCGCGGGCATCGGAGCCATCATCGGCGCTATCGGCGTCGCGATAGGTCTGGCGGCGCAGGGCGCCCTGGCCAACTTCGCGGGCGGCATGATAATACTCGTTATGCGTCCGTTCAAAGTGGGGGACTATGTGGAAACGGACGGCGAAGAGGGCACCGTCGAGGATATCCATATGTTCTATACCTATATAGTAACGCCGGATAATCAGACGGTCATGATCCCCAACGGAGAGATAACGAGCGGAGCGGTCGTCAATTATTCCACGAAGCCTACGCGCCGTCTCGATCTGAAGTTCTCCATATCCTACGACGAGGACTTTGAATTCGCGGAAGACGTTATTCTCGACATCCTGTTCGAGCACCCCAAAGTGCTGGACGATCCCGAGCCGATGGTGCGTATCGACGAACACGGCGACAGCGCGATAGTGCTGATTGCACGCTGTTTTACCAAAACGGAGGATTATTGGGACGTGCGTTACGACCTTCTCGAAGAAGTAAAGCGCCGTTTCGACAAGGAGGAGATAGAGATACCTTATCCGCAGATGGACGTGCATACGCCGGAGCCTAAAGCGCGCCGCACCCGTCCGAAGCTCGATACGCGCAAGCGCCGCATAAAGCGTCTGATGCCAGATGTGGACGTTTCGTCCGGGCAGGATCCGGATGCAGACGGGCGCGGCGACGCGCCGGGCGATGCGGATGAAGATAAAAGCGGGAACGGGAGATAGCGCCGCGTCTGTACGTAATGCTCATGTCGCCGCCCGTGCGGATCTTTCCGCACGGGCGGCTTTGCATCGTCGCTTATGACGGGACGGGAGTTTTGCCGGGCGAAAAACGTCTTATTCCTGCAATGCTTGTGCATTCGTTGCCGTTTGCGTGCCGTTCGTTCCCCCGGGATTGACTTTCGTTCCGTATTGATTTATAATCAGTCATGATCGATACGGTGATCGTATCGTGCGGAGAAAACGGAGATGGTGGAGTATTTCGTGATCAACTATGCTCATCTGGAGCATGGATATATTTTTTTGACGGCAAACTATTTTATTTCGGCGGGCGCCGTGCTTGCGCTTACGGATTTCAAAAAGCCGATGAAATGGCGGTCGGATTGGCGCTACGTGATCATTGCCGTGCTGAAAATGCTGGGGTGCATCGCTGCGGGCGAACTTATTGCGTCGTTATATTATTGGATAACGTCGGATCATATGCTGACGCCGATAATCATAAGCATAATATTGACAACGATATATTCACTGGCGTTCAGCAATGTCAAAATGCCGGTCAGGCTTATGCGTGCCGCCGAATATACAGCCATAAGCGGGCTTACGATAAGGATCACTTCGTCCATAGGCGGGATACTCGGTCTGTCGTATTCGTATCTGCAATGGATCCTTATAGCGGTAAATTTTATAATAATATTCTGCGGGACGCTTTTTCTCAGATATTTTTCTGCGGAACAGGGCGTGCATATGCACATAATTTTTCCGTCGATAATATTGATCGTGAATACCGCATGTCTGGTGTTCATCATCATTTCGCAGCTCGGTTTATTGCAGAGCGCGGCGTCGCTCATACTGTCGTTGTTGCTGTTGTTTATCGATCTGTCTATATATCGGTACGTCTCATACGACCTCTCACTATTCGCTCTGCACGACGGTGCCTCGCGGCGAGTGGGGATTCGAGGGCAGGATAGTCACCGACGCCGAGTCCTATGATTCGATGTCCTGCGCTGTTCGTGCCGGTACGGATATGATGCTCGTTCCCGACGCCCGCACGTTTGATACCGTATCCGGTCTTACCAACAACAGCGGTTACGGCCTTACCAAGATACAGGAAGCGGCTAAGCATCAGCTGTTCGTCTTCGTCAACACTGCCGGTGTGGATGCGGACAGCGGTCTCAGCTATGCGTGGGTAGCGCTTCCCGTGGTCATATCGATAGTGCTCGCGCTCGGCGCGATAGCGATCTTCATCTTCATGGTGTTCCCGGCATTCTTCGTAAAGAAGCAGGAGAACGCTTAAGGTGAAAATATAAGGGCGGCATCGCCGTCCGCCGCGTCAGACGCGGAAAACAAACCCATCATTCGTCAAATCCGCACCGCGGCGTCCTGAGATCAGGCGCCGCGGTGCGATCTTTATGCCGCCGTTATTTATATATACCGTCTGAGCTGTTCTATGTTCGATCGTTCGGCGAACACCAGGCGGCAGGCGAGGCCTATAGCGTCCGGATCCGCCGCCGGGCATGAACGCAGGGCGCGTATGGCGGAGATCACGCCGCGCGTCGAACCGATGATGATCATTTCGGCGATATGCGACGGCGATCTGTCCGTCAGCGATTGCAGGCTGACCATTGCCGCCGCCGCGGTCCGCGCGACCGCGCC
>USNB01000060.1 GCA_900555875.1 uncultured Eubacteriales bacterium | reverse complement strand
CGGATAGTATGGGAGCGCCCGCCGTGGACGAAGGTTCGCCGTCGTCCGAAAAGCGCACGGTGCGCCCTTCCGTATCCGCACAATAAGCGTAGCATACGTGCGTGGCGTCATAGTGTTTTTTACGCAATGCCGCGAGCTTTTCCGCGCACTCCTCCTCGCTCTCGCAGTGATATACGTATGCGAGGAAGCGGGAGCGCAGTATCACGATCTCCGCGAACGCGTCGGTGAGAGTGACGTAGCGATCCGTCATCCGCGGACTACGCGCACGTGAAATTTCTTGCCTTTATGAAGCACGAATTCATCCGCGGACACATATGCGGAAAGCATGTCCGTCGCGCCTTCGACCTTGCTGTCGCCTATCTTCACGCCGCCGCCCTCTATGAGCCTGCGCGCCTCGCTCTTGGAAGAGCACGCGCCTGCTGCGACGAGGATATCCGTCACCGGCGTCGTTCCGTCGAAAGCCGCTTTTACGGCAGGCATATCCGCAGCATTGCCGCCGAAAGCCGCCTTCGCTTCCGCGCGGGCTTTATCTGCCGCTTCCTCGCCGTGAACGAGTTTGGTGACCTCATATGCAAGGCGTTCTTTTGCGGCGTTCATACGTTCGTCGTTATATCTGGTAAGCTCTCTGATCTCGTCCATGGGGATGAAAGTGAGCAGTCTCAGACACTCTTCCGTCTTTACGTCCTCGACGTTTCTGAAATACTGATAGAACTCATACGGCGTCGTGCGCTCGGCAGAGAGCCAAAGCGCGCCTTTTGCCGTTTTGCCCATCTTCGTTCCGTCGGAATTGAGAAGAAGCGGACAGGTTATCGCGAACGCATCCTTCCTCTCCTTGCGGCGGATGAGATCCGCGCCCGCGAGGATGTTGCTCCACTGGTCATTGCCGCCCATCTCGAGCAGACAGCCGAACTTTTTATAGAGCATAAGGAAATCATATGCCTGCATGAGCATATAGTTGAACTCAAGGAACGTAAGACCTTTTTCGTAGCGGATCTTAAAACATTCCGCCGTCAGCATCTTGTTGACGGAGAAGTACACGCCCACGTCGCGAAGGAAATCTATGTAATTAAGTCCGAGCAGCCAGTCCGCGTTGTTGACTATGACCGCGGCGTTCTCCCCCTCGAAGGAGAGGAAGCGCTCCATCTGCTTCTTTATGCCCGCGACGTTATGCTCGACCTGCTCTTTCGTGAGCATGCTGCGCAGATCGCTGCGCCCGGACGGATCGCCTATCATTCCGGTGCCGCCGCCCACGAGAACGATGGGCTTGTGCCCGCATTTCTGCATGTGCGCCATTGCCATTATAGGTATGTAATGCCCGATGTGAAGGCTGTCCGCCGTCGGGTCGAAGCCCACGTAAAACGGAACTTTCTCGCTTCCGAGTACTTTGTACAGATCTTCTTCGTAAACCGTCTGTCCGACGTAACCCCTCTCTCTCAGTATATCAAGTGCGTTGACCATCGATCTCTCCGTAGTTTATTTTGCAAGTTTTTCTTTGAACAGTTCGCCGAGGCGTTTTATGCCCTCTTCTATCTGCGGGATATCCGCATACGAATAATTGAGACGGACGTAATTGGTCCCGCCGCCGTCGGCAAAGAACACGCTGCCCTGTATGTACGCGACTTTGCGCGCGACCGCTTCTGGAAGCATTTTTACGACGTCTATCCTCTCGGGAAGTTTTCCCCATATGAACAAACCGCCGTCCGGATCCGTGCATTCGAATTCATCCGGCATATACCGTTTTATCGCTTCGCTCATCGCGGCTTTCTTTTCCCCGTATATCTTTACCGCTTTTTTCAGATCCGGCTCCAGATATCCGCGGCGCAGATATTCGTAGGTTATCTTCTGCGAAAGATTGGGCGTGTGAAGATCCGTGCCCTGCTTGCCTATCTCCATTTTGCGTATGACCGCAGGATCGGCTACAGCGACGCCGGTACGATTGCCGGGCGATATTATCTTGGAAAACGACGAAATGAATATTACGTTCCCCGCTTCGTCGAAACTCTTCAGCGCAGGAAGGTATTCGCCCTTGAAACGCAGTTTGCTGTAAGGGTCGTCCTCGATGACGATAACGCCGTACTTCGCCGTCATTTCGGCAATAGCCCTGCGGTTTGCTTCCGAATATGTTTTACCCGTAGGATTGGAGAACGTGGGCACGCAATAGAGTATTTTTGGCTTGTGCGCTTTTATCTTCGCTTCGAGATCTTCGAGGTCGAGCCCGTCCTCGTTCGCCTTAACTCCCACGCATACGCCCTCATACGAATTGGCGAGCTGCAGGAAAGCGAGATAAGTGGGATCTTCTACGAGTATCACGTCTCCCGGATTTATAAATGCCTTGAGCGCGAGGTCTATACCCTGCTGTCCGCCGCTGATAACGAGCACGTTTTCCGTTTTTGCGCCGTATATCCCGGCTGATTCCACATATTTGCAAAGCAGTTCGCGCAGTTCGGGAAAGCCTGCGGTAAGACCGTACTGCAGCACGCGCGCAAAATCGGGCGCGGAGCAGATGTCGTTCGTTATCTCCTTTACCCTTTCGGTCGGCAGGCACTCGATCGCCGGATTGCCGCCTGCAAAGCTGATTATTTCGGGATCGCCGAGAAGTTTGAATATCTCGCGCGTTGCGGTCCCGTTCATATTCTTCATTCTTTCGGAAAATGTGTAATTCATCGCTCGTTCCTTCTTATTCTTATTAAACATTATACAAACGAGCATACCAAAAGTCAAGGAATTGAGCGCTTGTTGAACGCATTTCCGCACCGTCCGACGTCATTTCCGCCGCAATATGCGCACTCTCGGACGCTTTGCATATCTGCGCGAGAGCACCGCTCCTTTTATAGTCATGAACGCGCCCGCAAGCATGCCCGCGATACCCGAAACGACGCCTGCCGCGCCGCCGAATACCGTCCGCTCGTCATCCGCCGCTCCGAGCGCGGCAGAGACCGCGGCAAGCGCGGTCACTATCGCAGCGGACGCCGTATACAGGTTCACGAAGCGCAGTCCCTCCATGAGAAGATCGCCGTCTCTGCGCGCCCGGATAAATCCCGCGAGGGATACGATAAGTTCGACCGCTGCGAGCACGCATACCGCAACGACCGCAAACGCGCCCGGTCTTCCTGCAGAACCGTACTCGGCATAGCCGTACATATAAACCGTATGGAATGCCGACGAAACTATAAGTACTCCGCCCATAGCAAGATAATATCCGCATTCGCGGCTTTCGTTGCCCATGCTCGCCCTCATCCCGCCGAAATATATGCGTTTCGCCGCTCCGCAGAATACCGAATCAAGTCCGCTTATGCACAGCGCCGCGACATATGTGAGCATGCCTGCGACGAATTTGAACGCGCCTGCGGCAAAGTTAAAAAGCATCGACAGCGTACCCGTAAGTTTCGCCTTTTCATACGGGGAAAGATTTTTATAAAACTCTGCCGGAGTAGCCAAGTTTTTCAGCCTCCGCGGAGATATCCGACAGCGCTGCGGCAAATTCCGCACGTTTGCTCCGCATCGCCGCCAATGCTGCCGCGCGTACGCTGCGGCTGACTGCGAACGAAAGGAGCGCGGTCATTGCGCCCACCGCGCAGACGGCACCTCCTACCGCGATATTCACGGCGCTGCCGCGCATGAGAGCGCTCATACCGGCGCACGCCGCAGACAGACCGATCGCCGCCACGACGACGCCCGCCGCATGGCCGAGCGTCCGGCACCTTCCGCGTATGCGGTCTATCCTTTCCGCAAGCTCATCCCCCGACCGCTGCAATTCTTCCAGACGGCTTCTGTCGGGGATATCCGAACCCCTGCGAAACGAATATCTCCCTCCGCGCTCGCTTTTGTCGCGCACGTATTCCCAGCCGAATTTACCGTACATGCACCGGCATTCCCTTTCATACCGCGACCTCACGCTCATGTAATCGTAATGCTTCATATACGATAGTTTTTCTCATCTTCACGCGAATATGCAAAAACCGCGCCCGGCGACCGACGCCGCAGGATGCGCGGACACGCGTTTTACTCCCCATCCTGTCCGACGGGAGAAAAGCATATATCGGCGGCGACGCCGTCCGCCGCGCAGATCGCGCAGACCGCCGAAAAAGGAAAAGGGACGAACGCTAAGCGTTACGTCCCTCGCGTGTGCGCCATACCCGGATAAGCCGCCGCTTTCCCACGAACAGGCAAAGCGTTATCGACAGCACAGTCGCCGCAGACCAGCCTATCGGCCAAGACAGCCATAACCCGTAGGGTCCCATACCCATACCGGGATCGAACACGAAACAAAGCGCGACGCGTATCACAAGGTCGAAAAGAGTGGTTATCATGAACGCCACCATGCGCTCGGATCCCCTCATCACCGCGTCGAAAAGCATTTTTACGGACACTACGGCATAAAACGGGACCACCATATGAAGGAATTGTACGCCCGTCGTCATCGCCTCGCCCTCAACGTCCTGAGTGAACAGCAGCAAAGCCGTTTCGGGAAACGCCAGATAGAATACCATGAAAGGGATTATCATGACCGCGCATACGCTGCAGCAGGCAAGGAGTCCCTGCTTCAGGCGCTCAGGCTTTTGTGCTCCGAGATTCTGCGCGACATAGCTCGACATGGCTCCCGTAACGGTCGTAAGCGTCGTAAGGAAAAACGTGTTGAGCTTGATCGCCGCGGTATATCCCGCCAGCACAAGCTCGCCGTGACCGTTTACGAGCGCCTGTATGAACAGATTGCCCACGGAGATAAAACTCTGCTGGAGCACGCTGGGTATGGCTACGGCGCACATACCCGCGAGCAGCTTGCGCGAAAACAGCTTTGGTTTTCTGTCTCCGCCTATCTTGCGCATACGCATGAGCAATGCCAGCATGCACAACACCGCCGCCAGCCCCTGGCATATGAACGTCGCCCATGCAAGCCCCGCTACGCCCATATCGAAAGCGAGCACGAATAAAAGATCCAGACCTATATTTCCGAGACTGGACGCGACGAGGAATATAAAAGGCGTCATCGAATCGCCGAGAGCGGTGTATATACCCGTACAAACGTTATACACGAGCACGAAAAGAAAACCGCCGATATATATGTAAAGGTATGCGAGAGCGTCCGCGAGTATGCTCTCCGGCGTGCGCAGCAGCAGCATTATGGGCGATCCTATGCCGATGCCTATGCCGGTCGCGACAACGCCGAGGACAGCCACGGATATGAGGATAGTGGACACGCTCTCGCGCACTTCGGTATAATGCTTCTGTCCGAACAACCGGGAAACGATGACCGAACAGCCGAGATTACAGCCGAGCGCTATCGCCATGAATATCATGGTCACGGGATAGGATGCGCCGACGGCAGCAAGCGCAAAATCGTTTATAGCCCGCCCGGCAATGACCGTATCTGCCATATTGTACATCTGCTGAAAGATCACGCTGCCTATGAGCGGCAGCGAATACAGCCACATCAGTTTGTACGGATTTCCTACGGAAAGATCTCTTACCATAAAGACCTGCCTTCTTCCCCGAGGAAATGTATAGACCTATCTCGCGAAAAAGTCAAGCGTTCGGAGCAATGAAAAACAAATTTAATCTTGCTTACCGTCTTTATCGTCCGCCTCATCCTTTCCGCACTCGCTCTCGCACGTTCTTTCACGCTCCGCCGATCCCGTACGGCGTTTTTCAGCGTCCTTTTTCTCGATAAGATGCGCGTGAGTTTCGCACGAGCGCAGCGACGGCGCGGACAAAAGCTCGCCATACCGGTCGAACCGCGAGCCGTGGCACGGACAATCCCACGTTTTAGTCTCTGAATTCCAGCGCAGTTCGGCATGAAGATGCGGACACATCGCGTCCACCGCATATAATCTTCCGTCCGTCTCTTTATATACGGCACGCTTTTTCCCGTGCAGACGCACGACCTTTCCCTCTCCCGGCCGCACCGAACGCGCGGTGACGAGAGGAAAATGCAGATTGCCCGTTATGAGATACGCAACGCTGCGCACGGCATTGCGCAGCGTGCCGCCCGCCACTCCTTTACGCCTGCGCGTGGGTGAAAATAATTTCTCATACGGATTCTCTCTGCCGTCGGCAAGATCCGCTATCAGTCCGGACGCAACGGCGGAATTCGCCATGCCCCATTTATTGAATCCCGATATGACGTAAATATCGGCAAGCTCGGGAGAATATCTTCCCACATACGGCAAGCCGTCGAACGACATGCAGTCCTGCGCCGCCCAGCGCGCTTCGATCTCGCGGCCGCCGAACATTTCGGACGCCGCAGCCGCCAGACCGAGAAAAGCATGATCGTCTCCCGTTCCCGTTCTGCGATCGAATCCGCCTATGGTCACTCCTCCGTCATACGGACGGACGGAAAGTCCGTCCTCGCGCGAATCGAGGTAAGTCCCGTCGACAAAAGCGCCTTTGACCGCCACCGTATACGACATGGACGGGCTGAGCTTGAAGATATACGAACCGTGCGAATCGATGACCGGGAAACGTGTCGCTATCACTATGATGTCCGCATGTATGCTGCCCTCTTCGGTGCGCACGATCTTTCTTTCGACATCGAAAGATAATGCCCTCGTGTTTTCGTATATATCGAAAGCAACGGGCAAAGCGCGCAGGAATCTGATCGGATGAAATGCATACTGACCTTCCGCTGCCGCCGCAAGTACGCTGCCAACGGGAGAATCCACTCGTTTCAACTCCGTTTTGACGCCTATGTCAGACATAGCACAATATATACGCTGCGTATCTTCGCTGCTTTCCGAAGAATATACATACCCCGTTTCGGTGCGCCAATCGCAATCTATGCCATATTCGGCGACCAATGAGCGTAGCATTTCCATACCGTCGCGCTGCGACTCATAATAACGTCTCGCCGCTCTCGCTCCGTAATTTTTCATGAGGCGCGGATATATGCCGCCCTGGTGATACGTTATTTTGGCGGTAGTGCCGCTCGTAGTGCCGGAAAACAGTTCATAGCCTTCGATAAGCGCGGTCCTGCGCCCGCGTTCCGCCAGGCGATATGCCGCGAGATATCCGGCGATACCGCCGCCTATCACAAGCGCGTTCACGTTTATATCCCCCGTCAGGCGCGGATACCGCCTGGCGCTGCCGCTCGTTTTCTGCCATATCGATGTCAGTTCCATATGCGATATTTTTGCCGTCAGACGAAAATTTATACAGGCAAAACGATCATGCTCCCGTTTGAGACGCGTATACCGTTCGCCTTCCGCCGTTTGCGGATATAGTAATTATAAAACAAAGATCCGTCGTTTAAATTTTTCGATATTTTTACCATTATATGTTTGACAATCGCGCCGAAATGTAGTATTATAACAAAGCTGCGGATGAAAAGCGGCAATATGCGGTTGTGGC
>USNB01000059.1 GCA_900555875.1 uncultured Eubacteriales bacterium | reverse complement strand
CCACGACCGCCGAAACGACGATCCATGCGGTGAGCGCCTTCTGATACCATGTCATGATGGGCACGATCCTGGACGAGGACGCCATACCGTTCATAGCGAGGCTGTTTGCGAAGTTATACAGGTTGCGGTGTACCGCTTCCCTGACGTTCTCCGCGAGTTTGGCGTCTTTCGGCATCTTGGCGAGAAGTATCGTTTCGAAACTGCCGCCCGAGGTGCAGAACATCGTCGTACCCGCCTCATACGCAAGCGAAGGATCCATGAGACCGGAAGGGTTCTGACCGAAGTCCGTCGTCACGTTGCCGGTAAAGCCCCACTCGCCTTCCATGACGTTCTTCCAGAGGTCTGCGTGATGACCCGTCCACACGAGGCCGAGACGGTTGAATCCGCCCATGACGCCCGTGCAAGAGGGATCGTCCTCGCCCGTCGTTTCAAACGCATACTGGAACGCGCGGAGATATATCTCGCGGATCGCCTGCTCGTTGGAGAACGTGCACACGCCGATACGGTTGGTCTCCTGATCGTTGAGGAAGAAGTGCTTGAAGTACGGGATGACGCCCTTGCTCATCGCGCCGTGCACTTCCGCTTCGCCCAGCTTGCCGGAGAGGAAGCCGTCTTCGCTGTAATACTCGAAGTTACGACCCGCATAAGGCGTTCTGTGGATATTCGCCGCAGGGCCGTACCAGCCTACGCCGCCGCCCCAGAGCCCTTCTTCGCCGAAGGATACGCCGAGCTCTTCGGCAAGCTCCGTGTTCCACGTGCACGCGACCACGGTTTCGATGGGATAGAGCACCATCTTGTCTTCGGTGATCTTCGCGTCTTCGCTGTAATCGTCGTAATCTTCCTTGTAATAGGATTTCGTCCAGGCAGCGGGGCCGTCCACCGCGGTGGATGCGTTGAGGTTAACGCTGCTTATCGCGGAGCGCCCCTGACGGGAAGACGCCGCATATTCTTCGAGCGTGATCTGGTCGAGAATGTCCTCCCATGCGGGATCGTCGTACGCCTGACCTTTCATCATGACGATATTGTAAGAGGTATTTTCGGAGCCGTAAGTGAACGCCGAAGTGTCCGTGCTGCCCGGCTCGTACGCGGAAGGCGAATTATCGCTGCCGCCGTAATACCCGTTGAGCTCGTTTATCATCTCATTCGTCGCGGTGAAGTTCGTCATCGTCTCGGGCCAGGTGGTATCCCAGGCGCTGCGGGACAGATAGGTCACTTCGTCGCTGCCGTCGAGATAGTAATTGATATCCGCGGACGCGAACCTGTTGGTCACCTTGAACGAAGGATCCGCCTTGGATGCGGAATACTCTTCCGCCCTGAACTCGGTCTTCGTCCACTTCCGCGCTTTTGCCGCATCCCCGTCGTCCGTCATAGCGGCTTTGTTTACGTTTACGCCGTTATCCGCTTTGAGGGCGAGGATGTTGTTGAGAGCGTCGTGAGCGTCGTTTCCTATCGCAAAGTAATAGTCACCCTTGTCGAGGATATATGTCTCGTTATCCTCGTAGTCGTAAGTTGCCACGTCGCGGAGATCTATCGTATAGCTGTACTCTTTGCTTTCTCCGGGAATGATCTCCTCCGTCTTGAAGAATCCCGCGAGCTGCACCGCGCTCTTTTCCGTGCCGCCCTCGGTATAAGGCGCCTGCGCGTATATCTGAACGACGTCTTTGCCTGCTATACCGTTTTCCGCGTTCTCAACGGTAACGGTGACCGTTGCGCTCTTGTTCTCCTCATCCACATCCACGTCCTTGAGCGTTTGCGTGAACGTCGTGTAAGACAGTCCGTGACCGAACGGGAAGCTCACCTCTTCGGCATACGACCAACCGCCCGCCGAAGCGTACGTACCGACTTCGGAATCCGCGTTTCCCTTTCCGAGAACGACGTCCTCGTACCTGGTCTCGTAATAACGGTAACCCACGTAAATGCCTTCGAGATACATGAGGTAATGCGTGGCATTGGAGAAGTTGCCGTCATGATCGGTGAGCGAAGACGCGTTGCTGTAAGTGAAGTTGCCGAAATTCTGCATCGCCGGAGACGAGAAGGAGTCCGCCGCATACGTATCCGCGAGCCTGCCCGAAGGGTTCGCATCGCCCACAAGGATGTCCGCCACCGAAGCGAGCCCCGCTTCTCCCGGACCGCCGATGTAAAGCACCGCGTCGATGTTATCCTCGTCCAGCCAGTCGAGCTCCACCGCATTGAAAGTGTTGAGAAGTACTATCCTCTTGGCGAAATTTCCGTCCTTCATCGCCTGCAGCACGCTGCGTTCGTCGTCGTTTAACGCGAGATACTTTTCGGAATCTTCGTTTACGGGTCCGTCGATAAGGTCGGAACCTTCGCCGCCGATACGCGACATCACGAATATCGCCGCATCGTTATATTCCGAGAAGCTCTCCTTCACTTCGGAAGGGAACGTGTCGGCATTGAGCTCGCTCGCCACGAAGCCGTCGTCGTCCTCGCGCGTTATCTGCGCGGGGATGATCTCCCCGCTGAAGGGGTTGGAAGATTCGGGCGTAACTTTGACTCCCGCTTCAAACTGCTCTTTGTACCAATCGTACATGGTCATGTTCACGTCCAGTTTGCCTTCGAACGCGTCGATGAAGTCTATTTTTCTCTCCTCGCCCACGCTGACGCCGCCCGAACCGGAACTGCCGTATACGGGATCTACCGTAGAGTACGAAAAAAGCGTGACTTTTGAATTTTTAGCGAGCGGGAGAGCCTTATTATCGTTTTTCATCAGAACGCTTCCCTCTTCCTGTACTTTCTGAGCTACGGAGCGCGCGTTGTTCATTACGTCCGTATGTTCGGAAAATTCGCTCTTGAAATAAACGACGTCGGTATCGTCGTCTTCGTCGGTCACTATTATCGTCGACTGAACGTTCAGCACCTGATTGATATATCCCGACCATTCGGTGGTGACGGTCATACCGGCTATGCCTATAACGAGCAGGAGCAAAAATGTTGCCGTAAGCACGCGCCACAACACCTGATTTCCTATATCGGTGATTTTTATTATATCCTCCTTTTATCCGTATTAAATGATATCCGCGGCTCGGGTGACGTCTCCCCGTGCCGTAAGACCCTTTATTCTTCGCTCATGTCCGCGATGAGCCGCGACTCCACTTCGGGAGTCCACCATTCGAGATATCCCGCGCGATAGGGATGCACCGCATCGTACATATATAACTCGTACTCTTCGTCGGAGATATCATTGAATTCTTCGTTATCGAACAAATCGATGATGCGCACGTCGTAACCTTCGATACCGTTCCATTTATCCGCGATATCTTCGACAACGTCTATCATCTTTTTATAATCCGACCCTTTCGTATCTCCGATGCTGCGCGGTCCCTCGTCGGCGATATACGCATTCGTATAAAAGTATATCGGACAGTTCCACGTTTCTTCGACATACTTCACGGCATATTCCATGCTGCCTGCCGCCGTGGAACGGTCGAGATCTTCATACTCCGTCTTATCCGCACCGGTCACGCTGCCCAGCTTATCGATCGCTTTAATCTTAGCGTCGTTTGTCGAGACCTGGCAGAAGAACGCGTCTATATCCGCGTCTTTATCGAAATATTCACTCGTTATCAATCTTTCGATATATCCGTTTTTATCCGTGCCCGCGAGTGTCGTACCGCTCACCGCGTCTTTTATGCATGTCGCTCCGTTCCTTGCCGCGATATATTCGGGAAGAGCATCTTCCATGCTTGCCATTCCCAACGTTACCGAAGAACCGAGCCAATAAAACGTTTTGCCCGTAAGCACTGTCTCTTGAATCTCGCAGTTTTCGGGAGCGTATTTATCGTCGTTTCCTTCGGCAAACGACGTACATGCCGTGCAACCCGTAAAAAACATACTCGTCAAAGCAAGCATTGCGGTAAAAATAAGGCATATCGATTTTTTTAACTTCCCTTTCATGATCGTTCTCATTGTAACATCTATCTTTCCGTTTGTGCTGTTTTTTGCATAACGCGCTTTATTTGCGCCCGAACTCGTCTCTCGGTGACATTTTCGGTACTATTTTTAACATTTTCGGCGACCTCGCCTGATCCGGACGGCGTGCCGAGGATCTTTATACAAAAAAATATCCCGGTAAACAAAAACGTGTTTACCGGGATTAAATACCGAATATTTTTTTACTTATCTTTTATCCAGCGAGCATCTCACTATCTCGCCGAAATAAAGCGTGTGATATTCGCGGTTGATATACATATCCCTGGCTATTATGGGATCGAGCTTGCTTTCGCGCATCTCGCACACGTAAATGACTTTGCATTCGAGATGGAGCGCGCATTCGGCTATGCTCACAGCCTTGATCTGTTTTGAGGGTATGGGTTCAAACCCGAGTTCCTTGAACTTATCCACTTCCCTGCCGGACATCGAGGAGCATTTATACAGCTGCGCCGTCATATCCGTCATAGGAACGTTCACCACGAAGCACTTGTTCTTATCGATGAGATCATGAGAAAATTTCTTTTTTCTGACCGGAAGAACGAAAACATCCCTGTTCCACATCCTTCCGAGCGTGCCCCATCGGGTATTCATTATATTTACTTTATCCCCAACGCCGCAAGTGATGAACACGCCTCCGAGTTTTATAGCGTTGAGCACGAGATTTCTCTGCCTGTCTGTCATGCTATATATCTCCTTATCTGTTTTTACAGTTTAGCATTACATTGCGATTATGTCAAGTGAAAAAACTTTCACATAATTTTTATCGTCACAGAGCGCCTTTCCACTCATTTTTATTCATAACGGTTTAAGTCTGGCTTTATTCCCTTTTCTCGGATAACCTGCGGGGGTCTTTCTTACTTTTCTTATTACGAGTATGCGCCGCTCCGTGTTTTCGTCAAGGGAGAAAAGTTCGTTTCTTTCGATCTCTCCGCCGAGTACGTCTATCGCGCGGGCAGCCGCTTCCGTCTCTTCGCGTATATCCGACGATTTATACGCCACGACGCTTCCCCCTGTCCGGACAAACGGCAGACAGTATTCCGCAAGAACGTTGAGCGGCGCCACGGCGCGCGCAGTCACGGTATCGAAATCGCGATCCGTAAAGTCCTCTATGCGGGTGTGCACGGCTCTTATCCCTTCAAGTCCGAGCGCTTCTATGGCAAACGACAGATAATCCGTTTTTTTACGCACGCTGTCTATCAGCGTCACGTCCGTTTCCGGTTTTTCTATCTTTATGACCAATCCCGGAAAACCCGCTCCGCTCCCTATGTCGAGGACCCTTCCTCTTATGAACGGAAGTCCGAGCATGCTGTCCCGTATGTGCTTGACTTCGAAATCCTCTTTGCTCCTTATGGCTGTCAGA
Source organism: uncultured Eubacteriales bacterium (assembly GCA_900555875.1). GTDB lineage: Bacteria > Bacillota > Clostridia > Christensenellales > Pumilibacteraceae > Protoclostridium. Next base: position 2,088 of record USNB01000059.1, on the reverse strand, counting down.
TTGAACTTTCCGTTCCATTCGGTGAGGATGTCGTACATTTTTTCATATATTTCTTTCATAGACGTCTCCGGGAAAAAAAATTTAAAGGGGCATCGCCTGCGTATGAGTATTTATTTCTCTATATTATTTATATCAAAAGTATTTAAAGAAGTAATGCGGGTGGAAATGTGGAAAAGCTAAAAAAGCACAAGATATTGAGTCATGATATCATTTCGTATGCTAAATATTGTAAAAAAATATGCACACTGTTTTGTGGGAAAGGCGGATAGTTATGATAATATCCGGTGGATAAGCCGTCTTCCGGCGCGATAGTCGCAGAAGAGTATGCCGACCTTTTTATAAACGGTCATGCACTGTTATCCACAACTTATCCACAATATCCGGAAAGTTCTGCACAGGTGTTTCAGATGCCGTCAGTAGCCCTTTGAAAGGTCGACGGCGTCTGTGACGGTCCCTTCCGTGATAAAGCGGATGATCTTTCTGCAGATGTCTTCCACATACTTTGAATGACCGTCGCACATCTGCATTGCCTTGTGGGAGGAGAGGAGTATATTGTCAAGAGTCTGAAAAGGTCTGTCGAACGGAATGAATCGTTCGTGAGGAGAACTCGGTTTTTCTCTCCACGTATCTATGGCCGCTCCGGCGAGCGTGTGAGACGCGAGGGCGTCGTATAGAGCGGATTCGTCGAGGCAGTTGCTTCGTCCGACGTTCACTATATATTTTCCGCTCATCCTGCCGAGTATCTTTTTTCCGAACATGAGGTCGGTTTTTTCGGTCTTGGGAAGAGAAAGAAAGAGTATGTCGCATTCGTCGCATACGTCTTCGAGAGAAGGGAGCGCCGTCACGCGGGTATAATCCTTTCCCCTGTCAACGGTATAGGCGGGAATGTCGTTCGAATCAAGAATACGGCATATCTCCCTGCCTATATGTCCGTAGCCTATCAGTCCGGCTTTCATATCGAAAAGGCTTTTCCAGTAAGGGTCGTCGTTATCCCAGTCGCCTATACGCATTTTGCGGTCGAATTCCGCTATCCGGCTTACGAGTGTCACGGCAAGTCCGAACGCATATTCCGCTATATACCGCGAATTTGCGTGGGAATTGACGAGGACGATATTCCTTTTTTCCAGCTCTTTTACGGGAAAATCGTCCACACCCGTTTTATATGCGAAAACGGCTTTGAGATTGTCGGCTTCGGACAGTTTTTCCGCACGCATTTTTTTTCCTACGAATATATCCGCGCCTTTCAGAGAATAGTTTTCGAGATCCGCCGTTGTAACGTCGGCGTATTCCGAAAGAGCGTCGACGGCTTTTTCAAACGCGTCGTCCATTGCCGAAACGCTGAAGATTATGCGAGGTCTCGTCATGATATCACCTCCGGTACGTTCTTATATCCGTATACGTCTTTTTCTTTGAGCGTGAAAGTGTCTCCCGCGATCGTGTGTTTGAGCGCAAACGCCGTTACGGCGAAGAGAAGGGCCTCTTCATCTGCCGCGCCCGTCATCAGCGAGTGAAGTAAAGCCACGTCGAATGCGTCCCCTCCCCCTATCCTTTCGGTGACGGAGAATGCGCGTTCGGGAATGTCGCATGACGATCCGCCGCGTTTTATCATGGAGACTTTTACGGAGTGCCTGTTTTCCGAAAGTATCTTTCGGTCTCTTAAAACGAGTATGTCGAAAGGATATTCGTCAGCAGCGCGGCGTTCGTCGGTATCGAGAAAAGTCGTGAGGTCGCGTCTGCCGGCAAGTATTATATCCGCAAGCGACGCTGCCGCGGCAAGATGCGGCTTTGCTTCTTCCGCGTTCCACAGCGACGGACGGTAATTGAAATCGAACGATATCTTTATGTTTCTTTTTTTCGCTTCTTTCATCAGTTCGAACGCGAGTTCCCGCGATGAGGCGGACAATGCGAAGGATATCCCGCTTATGTGGAAAAGCGATACTCCGTCGAATATCTTATCCGTATCGAACGATCCGGGGTGAAGACGGGTGAATTCGGAATGTCTGCGGTAATATATGACTTTCGCTCCGCGGCTGCCCGAGAGATCGTTTTCCGCAAAATATATCCCGAGAGTGTCTCCTCCCGTTTTTA
>USNB01000058.1 GCA_900555875.1 uncultured Eubacteriales bacterium | reverse complement strand
CAGCCCGATGACGCGTATCAACATCATCGATACCCCGGGACACGTCGACTTCACCGTTGAGGTCGAGCGTTCGCTCAAGGTACTTGACGGAGCCGTAGCGGTATTCTGCGCCAAGGGCGGCGTCGAGCCTCAGTCCGAGACGGTGTGGCGTCAGGCGACCAAGTACGGCGTTCCCCGCATGGCATACGTCAACAAGATGGATATCAACGGCGCCAATTTCTTCAACGTCGTCCGCATGATCAAGGAGCGCCTGGGAGCCAATCCCGTTCCCATCCAGCTTCCTATCGGTAAGGAAGAGACGTTCAGAGGCGTCATAGATCTCGTTACCATGCGCGCCGAGGTGTATTACGACGACCTCGGAAAGGACGTCCGCGACGAGGAGATCCCCGCCGACATGATGGATATGGCGAAGGAATACCGCGCAAAGATGCTCGAAGCGGTCGCCGAACAGGACGACGCTCTCATGGAGAGATATTTCGAGGACGAAGGCGCGTCGTTCACGGTGGACGAGATCAAAACGGCGCTCCGCAAGGGCACGATCGGAATGAACATCATTCCCGTTGTCTGCGGCTCTTCGTATAAGAACAAGGGCGTTCAGCTCCTTCTGAACGCTATCGTGGACTTCATGCCCAGCCCTCTCGACGTTCCTCACATCAAGGGAACGCTGCTCGACGGCGAGACCGTTGAGGAGAGAGAGACGAGCGACGAAGCTCCGTTCGCGGGTCTTGCGTTCAAGATCATGGCGGATCCGTTCGTCGGAAAGCTCGCGTTCTTCCGCTGCTACTCCGGCACGCTGACGACGGGTTCTTACGTGCTCAACTCCACGAAGAACAAGAAAGAGCGCGTCAGCCGTATCGTCATGATGCACGCTAACAGCCGTACCGAAGTCGAGCAGATCTACTCGGGCGATATATGCGCGTTCGTCGGTCTCAAGGATACGACGACGGGCGATACGCTCTGCGATCCCGCTCATCCCATCGTACTCGAGTCGATGGAATTCCCCGATCCCGTCATCCGCGTCGCCATCGAGCCTAAGACCAAAGCCGGTCAGGAAAAGATGGCAATCGCTCTTCAGAAGCTGGCGGAAGAGGATCCCACGTTCAAGACTTACACCGATCAGGAGACCGGTCAGACGATCATCGCCGGAATGGGCGAGCTTCACCTCGAGATAATCGTGGACAGAATGCTCCGCGAGTTCAAGGTGGAGGCGAACGTCGGCAAGCCTCAGGTCGCATACAGAGAGACGTTCCGCAAGACCGTGGACGCCGAAGGCAAGTACATCAAGCAGTCCGGCGGTAAAGGTCAGTACGGACATTGTAAAGTCACGTTCGAGCCGCTCGAGCCGGGTTCGGGTTACGAATTCGTCGACAAGACGGTGGGCGGTTCCATCCCGAAGGAATTCATCCAGCCTATCAACGAGGGTATCGCGGAGGCGAGGATGAACGGCGTGCTCGCCGGTTACGAGACGGTGGATTTCCGCGCGACCGTTTACGACGGATCGTATCACGACGTCGACTCTTCCGAAATGGCGTTCCACATCGCTGGTTCGCTCGCGTTCAAAGAGGGCGTGGCTAAGGCGAATCCCGTGCTTCTCGAGCCGATCATGAAAGTGGAGATCACCATTCCCGAGGAATATCTCGGTACCGTTCAGGGCGACGTAAACCGCCGCCGCGGCAATCTGCTCGGCATGGAGATCAACAACGGTTCGCAGATCATCAAGGCGGAAGTTCCGCTCAGCGAGATGTTCGGTTATTCCACCGCGCTGCGTTCCAACACTCAGGGCAGAGGCAACTATACGATGACCTTCGATCATTACAGCGAAGTTCCCAAGAACATCGCGGACAAGATCATCGGCGAGCGTGCCAAGAAGAACTGATAATAAAAATATCCTAAAACTCTTTACAAAATCCAAACTTTCATATATAATGTAAAGAGTACCATTCAAAACGTAAATTCAATGGAGGAAAACAAATATGGCAAAGGCTAAATTCGACCGCAGCAAGCCGCACGTAAACATCGGCACCATCGGTCACGTAGACCACGGTAAGACCACGCTTACCGCAGCTATCACCATGACTCTCGCCGCGAAGGGCCTGTCTCAGAAGATGAGATACGAAGATATCGATAAGGCTCCCGAGGAGAAGGCAAGAGGCATCACGATCAACACCGCTCACGTCGAGTACGAGACGGCTAAGCGTCACTACGCTCACGTCGACTGCCCGGGCCACGCGGACTATGTCAAGAACATGATCACCGGCGCGGCGCAGATGGACGGCGCGATCCTCGTTGTCGCGGCTACCGACGGCGCGATGCCCCAGACGAAGGAGCACATCCTTCTCGCACGTCAGGTCGGCGTTCCCAAGATCGTCGTATTCCTCAACAAGTGCGACCAGATGGACGATCCCGAGCTTCTCGAACTCGTCGAGATGGAGCTTCGCGAACTTCTTTCGTCCAACGGTTATGACGAAGACGCTCCCATCATCAGAGGTTCCGCTCTCAAGGCTCTCGAAGCTGCTCAGGCAGGCAATGTCGACGGCCCCGAGTGCAAGTGCATATTCGAGCTTATGGATGCGGTCGACGATTATATCCCGACCCCCGTACACGATTTCGACAAGCCTTTCCTTATGCCTGTCGAGGACGTGTTCACGATCACCGGCCGCGGCACGGTCGCAACCGGCAGAGTGGAGCGCGGTACGATAAAGATCCAGGAGCCCGTCGAGATCGTCGGTCTCAAACCCACTCAGACTTCCGTCGTTACCGGTATCGAGATGTTCCGCAAGTCGCTTGACTTTGCTCAGGCGGGCGATAACGCGGGTATCCTTCTCCGCGGTATCGAGCGTAAGGATATCGAGCGCGGACAGGTCCTTGCTAAGCCGAAGACCGTTACGCCTCACACCGAGTTCGAGGGTCAGATCTACGTCCTTAAGGCAGACGAGGGCGGCCGCAAGACGCCGTTCTTCAAGGGCTATCGTCCTCAGTTCTACTTCAGAACGACGGACGTTACCGGTACGATCGAGTTCGCAGACGGCAGAGAAATGGCTATGCCCGGCGACAACGTGACGATCAAGGTCCAGCTCATCGCTCCCGTTGCGATGGAGGACAAGCTTCGTTTCGCTATCCGTGAGGGCGGCCGCACGATCGGTTCCGGCGTCGTGTCCAAGATCATCAAATAATTTAAGCTATGCTTTGAAAGCGGGGCGCTTGCGCCCCGCTTTTTTCGTGTCATGCGGCGATGGCAGTACGGAAAGAGAGCTTTTTGCCGCGGAGAGGCAGCGCCTTTGCTCCGCATGCGTCGTTATGAACGTGGATGAGCCGCTTGTCGGATAAAAGATTACGCAAAAATACGAAAGATTAGGCAACGGGCGGCCGACCGATATTGACAAAACTTCCGGACCGTGTTATAATCAACAAAGGAGCGAAACGATGGTGAGCGCGTAAAACAAAGGGCACATCGCATACGGGTACGGGCATATTAAATAAAAGGAGGGGAACGTATGAAGATAAAGGTCGCTGTGGTGGAGGACGATGACAGATACGCTAAGCATCTGCGCGGGTTTATAGACAGGTATGCCTCCGAAACGGGCGTAGAGATCGAAGCGGTGCGTTATTCGGATGCCGAACGATTTTTATCCGAGTATAGGCCGGGATATTCGGTGATATACATGGATATCGAGCTGGGCGGAATGAACGGCATAAGTGCGGCTGCAAAGCTGAGAGAGACGGATGAAGTAGTCTCTCTCATATTCGTTACGAACATGATGCAGTATGCCCGTCAGGGATACGACGTGAATGCGGCGGCGTTCATGGTAAAGCCCGTCATCTATTCCGACTTCAAACAGAAAACGGATAAAGCCATAGCGCAGTGGAGAGCGAATTCGGAAATGGAACTGGTCGTGCCGCTTGCCAACGGTTTCCATCGCCTTTCGCCGAAGAACATCGTGTACGTTGAAGTGATGGGGCACAGACTGCGATATCATACTGTCGGCGGTATAATCGAAACGGGAGGCAGCCTTACGGCAGCGGAGAAACAGCTCGCGCCGTGCGGATTTTTACGTTGCAATTCCTGCTTTCTCGTGAACCCGCGGCACATAGTGTCCGTCAAAGGTCATACGCTCAGGACGGAAAACGACGAGCTGATGATATCTCATCCCAAGCGGCGCGAGTTCATGAGGAAGCTCATGGAATGGTACGAGGGGGGGGGTAAGCGATATGCCCGATCTTCTGATATGTATAAATCTGTTCGTTTACCAATATCTTCCCTTCTTTATGCAGATAACGGTCGCCGAGGCGACATTCTGCGCGGGACTTAAGCGTCGAGCGCTTTTCCCCGTGAGAGTCGCTGCCGCGCTTGCCGCGGGAGCAGCCGCAGTATTTTTGATGTGCGTCCCGGCGGTATTTATCGCTGGCGTTCCCGTGCTATCGGGTACAGTGATGTATGTCTGCATATTTGCCATGACGGTGGCATTGGAGAAGATATGCTTTGACGCTCTGTTCCTTCATTTGCTTTTCCGCGGTATTTCCGCATATGCCATGCAGAACCTCACGTACGCACTATTCGGGGTCTTTTGGATGGCGTGCTGGGGGAGCGGCTGGTTCTTTTCCGTACAGGAGACGTTCGATATCGGGTCTTTTGCCAATGCATTCAATGCGGCGGCATGCCTGATGGTATATCCCGTAATATTCCTGCTCTTCGGCAGACGGTATGCGCGCCTGCGTACCGACGTGCTGTATAACAGTCACATACTCGCGGTATCCGTATGCGCGTTAGCGGTGTGTATCGTGTTCTGCTCGGTGTGCAATACATATGCGCAATGGGTCATGCCGCTGTATATATCATGTATGGCATTCATTGCGTTGTTCTGCGTGTTCGTTCTGCTTACGCAGTCGGGCATGCTGGAACGCGGCAAGGACAGGCATGAGATCGCGATAATCAGGGGCCTGCTCGAGAAAGAAAAGACGCAATATGCGCTGACAAAGGAGAGCATAGAGCTGATCAATATAAAATGCCACGATCTCCGTCACCGTCTGCGCGAAATGCGGCAGAGCGGCGAAGTGAGCGCGCGCGAGCTGGAACAGGTGGAACGGGCGATAAACGTATACGATTCGCATATAGAGACGGGCAACGGCACGCTCGACATAGTGCTGTCCGAACAGATACTCTTCTGTGAGAATGCCGGCATACGGCTGATGTGCGCTGCAGACGCGGAAGGGCTGTCGTTCATGTCGCCGTCAGATATATATTCGCTCTTCGGCAATATCCTCGAGAATGCGCGCGATGCCGTGCGCAAGGTGATATCTCCGGACTTAAAATACATCAATTTCTCCGTTCGCCGCGTGGCGGATATGCTGATCGTGTCCGAGGATAATCATTATGAAGGAGAACTGCACTTTGAGAACGGCCTGCCTTTGACCACGCATGCCAATACCGAGGATCACGGATTCGGTATGAAGAGCGTGCGCATGATAGTGCGCACTTACGGAGGAGATATGGATATATCGGCGCGCGGCGGGGTGTTCCGTTTGCGGATAGCATTCGCTTTGCACGGATAAGCGGATAATTTTAAGCAAATAAAGATAAGTTTGGGACGGCTCCATTGACAGGAGCCGTTCTTTCATTTACTTTTATTCGTGTGCGCGGGATGCGCGTGAAATAAAAGGAGGATTAAAATATGCAGAAGATCGTTTTGAAGGTCGCGGCGTTCGTTATCGCGGCCGCGTTCATCGTGGGCGCCGCAGCTGCTCTCACGGCATGCGGAGATGAAGAGCCGCCGGAAACGGGGAAGAGCCTGAGCGAGGTCATTCTGTCCGCACAGCCGGAGGTGAGAGGGTACGAATGGGGGCCGGGCGTACCGAAACTCACGATAGAATTTTCCGGATCGGTCGGCGGAGCGGATGTGAGCACATTTACCGTAAAAGCGGGAGGCACGACGCGCACGGTGACGAAGGCGTATGCGTCGGACGCGAGCGGTATGGAGGTCTCGGGAGATTCGGAGTACCTTACGCTCGAAATGGAAACGAGGTATAACGAAGCCTCGCCGTTCACGTACGATATGGAGACCCAGCAGAATGATTGGTCGGAGAGCATATCGTACAGCGTCTCTCTTGCGTCGGGCAAGTCCGTTACCGTGGGCGGCGAAACGGTAAGTTCGGGCAGCAAGTCGTTTACGTTCACGCGCGAGGACATGCGCAGCCCGGATACCGACGTTTTCGAAAAGGACATTTTCTCATACGACGAGATCGAACTTACTCGCGCATACTTCGCTCCCGACGGCGCGGCAGACGACGGAGCGAAGGATCCTCTCGTCATATGGCTGCACGGCATGGGCGAAGGCGGGACGGACGTTGAGATCGCGCTCCTCGGCAACGAGGTGACCGCGCTCGCCCGCGATGAGATACAGAGTTACTTCACGAGCGAAGACTGCGCGGGAGCATATGTGCTCGCGATACAGACGCCCACGATGTGGATGGATGCCGACGGTGCCGGAAGCATGAACAGCGAGGTAACGGGCGAACCGCAGACGTCCTATTACACCGACGCGTTGTTCGCTGCGATAACCGACTATGTCCAAAACAATCCGGATGTGGACACGGACAGGATATACCTCGGCGGTTGTTCCAACGGCGGATATATGACCATGAACATGATGTTCGAGCACGGCGATTACTTCGCTGCATACTATCCCATATGCGAGGCATACATGAACGGCAACATATCCGACGAGATGATAGATAGCATATCCGAGTACGATATATGGTTCGTCCATTCGGAGGACGACACCACTGTCGATCCGCTTACGACTTCGATACCCACATACTACAGGCTGCTCGAAGCGGGCGCGGAAAATATACGCTTAACGCTGACGGATCACGTACGCGGCACCGACGATCCCGATCCGGCATGGTCCTGGGGAGCCGCAGAGGGCTGCTATATGGGGCACTGGGTGTGGATATATCTGTTCAACGATGAGGTCAACACGTATTTCGACAATGCCGAGGCGGCAGCCGACCTGCCGAACGTCACGATATCCGGAGGCAGCGTGACGAGCACGGATAACTATCTTACGTCCGCCAACTGCACAGAAGAAGGTAATATCTGGGAGTGGATGGCTTCGATATCCAAAACGTCTGCAGCTTAAACCAACATTATATCCCTTCAAGTTTGGGAAATGTAACGCGAGTTTAGGCAGACGCTATTGAAAAGCGCATGCTTATGTATTATTATTTTCCTGCTCGGAACGACCGGGCAGGAAATTTTTTTTAAAAAAGGAGAAGATCATGAAAATGACAGGTGTGAAGAAGGTATCCGCAGGACTTGTTTTAGTCCTTCTTATCGCGGTGACGGTTTTTGCGACGGCGGCTTTTGCCGGATGCGGCGGGGGCGAGTATACGTTCGAGGCAGAAGATGCGGCGCTCGGCGAAGGCACGGAAGTAAGGGGCGAGTCGGGTGCGACGTACAACACGGAGACGGGCGTCGCCGACGGTCCCGAGGCCAAGTGGGTA
>USNB01000057.1 GCA_900555875.1 uncultured Eubacteriales bacterium | reverse complement strand
GCCCCGCGCCTCGGCCCGGTCTCCTTGCCGGAAAGGATATTGCGCGTGATCTCGGCGTTACGCGACGGGGTGCCGCCCTCCAGCTCGTATTTGCGGCAGCGCTTGAGACCGAACTGTTCGGGCGTTATGGAGAACGAACGGAACTTTCCGTTTCTGACCTCGCAGACCTTGGTCGCCGCGCACATGGATATCTCGTCCTCCCCGTCCTCGCCGTATACGACCATGGCGTTTTTCACGCCGAGGTTGGCGAGCACGCGGGCGAGCGGCTCGACGAGAGTCTCGTCGTACACGCCCATCAGCTCCATATTCGCGCCCGCGGGATTTGCGAGCGGACCGAGGATATTGAATATCGTGCGTATGCCCAGCTCTTTGCGGACGGGCGCGACATATTTCATGGCTATGTGATAGTTCTGCGCGAACAGGAAACATATGTCCGTCGACTCCAGCATCTTCGCGCTTGCAGCCGCAGGGAGCATGATGTTCACGCCCAGCGCCTCGAGCACGTCCGCCGCGCCGCATTTACTCGACGCCGCACGGTTGCCGTGTTTTGCGACGGGCACTCCGCCCGACGCGATGACGATCGCCGCCGTCGTGGATATGTTGAAGGTATTAGAGCCGTCTCCGCCCGTGCCCACGATCTCCAGCGCATCCACGTTATGAAGCAATTTGACGCAGTGCGCGCGCATAGCGGACGCAGACGCGGTTATCTCTTCTATAGTCTCGCCCTTCATGCTGAGCGCCGTCAGATATGAGCTCATCTGCACCGCGCTCGCCCTGCCGCTCATTATCTCGTCCATGACGTCATACGCCTCGCTGTACGTCATATCTCTTTTTTTGGCAAGTTTGAGTATCGCCTCTCTTATCATTGTCTTCCTCCCTTGAAGAAATTCTCGATGATCTTTGCCCCGCACGGAGTAAGCACGGATTCGGGGTGGAACTGGACCCCGTACACGGGATGATCGCGATGTTCCACCGCCATTATTTCGCCGTCGTCGCTGACCGCCGTCGCGATCAGTTCTTCCGGCAATTCCGTCGCCGCGAGAGAATGGTACCTCGCCGCCGTAAAGCCGTTTTCCAGACCGCTGAAAAGCCTTCCCCCGAGCACACGGATGTGCGACTGTTTGCCGTGCATGAGCTTTTTCGCATAGCCTACTTTGCCGCCGTATGCGACGCATATCGCCTGATGACCGAGGCACACGCCGAGTATGGGGATCGCGGCTCCCAGCCGTCTGACTACCTCCACGCAAACGCCCGCATTCTCAGGTCTGCCTGGCCCCGGGGAAAGAATGATGCCTTCGGGACGAAGCGCGGCTATTTCTCCGACGCTCATTTCATCGTTGCGCACGACTTTCACTTCCCTGCCGGACGAAGCGACGAGCTGATAAAGGTTATACGAAAAGCTGTCGTAATTATCGATGAGAAGTATCATTCCACACCTCCCGCCGCCTCAGCCACGGCATTCGTCACCGCTTTAGCCTTGTTGATACATTCGGCATACTCGTTTTCGGGTACGCTGTCAGCAACGATGCCCGCGCCCGAACATACGTATACCTTGCCCGCCTTGGCGTATGCCATGCGTATGGCTATGCACACGTCAAGATTGCCGCGAAAATCTATGTAGCCCACCGCTCCGCCGTATACGCCGCGGGAAATGCCCTCCAGCTCGTCTATGATCTCGCACGCCCTGAACTTGGGCGCGCCCGACAGCGTGCCCGCAGGCAGGACGGAGGCTATCGCATCCATATAATCCTTATCGCCGCGCAGTGTGCCGGCTATGGTCGAACCTATGTGCATGACGTGAGAGAAGCGCTCTATCTCCATATACTTCTCTACATGCACGCTGCCCGTTTCGCTTATCCTGCCGAGGTCGTTCCTGCCGAGGTCGACGAGCATGTTGTGTTCGGCAAGCTCTTTCTCGTCCGAGAGCAGTTCACGCTCAAGGCGCTTATCCTCATCGTCGTCCCGCCCTCTGCGGCGAGTGCCCGCGAGCGGAAAGGTATGCAGCACTCCGTCCTCGAGTTTGACGAGCGTTTCCGGCGAAGCCCCGGCAAGCTCAATGTCCGAGCCGGAAAAATAGAACATATACGGCGACGGGTCAGAACAACGAAGCAGCCGGTATACGTCGAGCAGACTGCCCTCTGCATCCGCTTCCATTCTGTTGGCGAGCACCGCCTGGAATATATCGCCCTCACGGATATACGCCTTTGCCCGTTCCACCATTTCATAGTAACGCTCGGGCGTACATCTCGGAGAAAAGTCGCTGCGCAGAACGAGCGGACGGTCCGCAGCCTCCCTGCCGTCGCGCACGAGTTTTACGAGCGCTTTCAGCCCTTCCACCGCTTCCGCATACTCTTCGTCGGGGTCTCCCGTAAGATCGACGGTGACGATGAGAAGGAGTTTATGCCGCAGATTATCGAACGCGATCACCTTGTCGAACAGCATGAGATCGAGATCGCGGAAATGCGCGCCTTTGCCGCACAGCTTCAGCTTCGGCTCCGCATATCTGATATAGTCGTAAGAGAAGTAACCTACGAGTCCGCCCGTGAACGACGGCATGCCGCTTATGCGCGGCGCCGCGTGCGCGTCTATCATGCGACGGACGTAAGCCGCGGGATCATCCGTTCGCTCTTCGGTCACTTTACCGTCTTCGACGAGACGCACGACGCCGTCCGTAACGGACAGTTCCGCTTTCGGATCGAACCCGAGAAAGCTGTATCTTCCCCATCGCTCGGCATCCTCCGCGCTTTCAAGCACATAACAGTGATCGCTCACACGCTGAAGCCTGCGCAGCACGCTTATTGGCGTGAACATGTCCGCAAGCAGTTCCGTCATGACCGGCATAGTGTGATACAGCCCCGACCGGGCGTACGCTCTGACGTGATCGATATCGGGATACGTCCGCATAGCTTACCTCCTTTTCGTATTCGAATAACAAAAACCGCCCGTGACATAAAACTATGTCAAGGACGGTGAATTACCGCGGTGCCACCTTGATTCGCGGCGTTTGCTCGCGCCGCGCTCTCTGACGGGATACAGACATATCCCCGCAGTCTTACGCGCTGCCTGCGTCGCGCCATACTCGGCAAAATGCCTTTCCCTCGCGCCCTCTGCGGTCCATTTAACGGACAGCGTTTACCCGGCTCTCAGCCTGCCCGGGCTCTCTGTGAATGCCCCTTCCGTTTTTATCTCCGCTTCATCGGTTATCTTATTCGGTTTTATTTATTTTAACGCGCCCGCACCTCTTTTGTCAAGAAAATGCGGGCACTTTTTTCAAAAGATATGTTTTGGCGTATCCGATGCGCGTCACTTGGTTATGCGCTTATCGAGCGACACGTAGCTCCTGTGCGTTCCGACATATTTATACGCGGGACGCATGATCTTGCTGGAGTTGATTATCTCTTCCAGACGATGCGCGCTCCAGCCTACGATGCGCGCAACGGCAAATATGGGAGTGAACAACTCGATGGGCAGCCCGAGCATCTGATAACAGAAGCCGCTGTAGAAGTCCACGTTCGCGCATACGCCCTTGTCCGTCTTGCGGCGCTCCCTGAGCAGTTCCGCGCCCACCTCTTCGATAGCGGTATAGAATTCGAATTCGTCGGCTCTGCCTTTCGCTTTGCTCAGCTTGCCGACGCTCGAACGAAACACTTCCGCGCGCGGATCGGATACCTGATAGATCGCGTGTCCGAGTCCGTAGATAAGTCCCGTATGATCGAACGCATCCCTGTCGAGTATCTTCGTCAGATATACTTTCAGCTCGTCGCGGTCTTTCCAATCGCGCACGTGCGTTTTGATGTCCTCGAACATATGGCACACTTTGATATTCGCGCCGCCGTGCTTGGGACCCTTGAGCGATCCCATTGCCGCGGCGATAGCCGAATACGTATCCGTGCCCGTGCTCGTGACGAGACGCGTGGTGAACGTGGAATTGTTTCCGCCGCCGTGCTCGGCGTGAAGGATGAGAGCAAGATCGAGCACGCGCGCTTCGAGATTGCTGTACTTGCTGTCGATGCGCAGCATGTGGAGTATGTTCTCCGCCGTGCTGAGCGCAGGGTCGGGATCGTGAATGAAGAAGCTGTTGCTGTCCGACCTGTAGTATGCGTATGCCTGGTAACTGTATACGGCAAGCATGGGGAACGTCGCGATAAGATACAGACACTGATTGAGTACGTTGGACAGAGACAGATCGTCCGCCGCCGAATCGTACGAATACAGCGTGAGCACAGAACGCGCCATGCTGTTCATGAGATCGACGCTGGGAGACTTCATTATGATATCGCGGAAAAATGCCTGCGGTAACTTACGGTATGAACCGAGAAGATCCTTGAAGCTCGCAAGCTCCGTTTCATCGGGCAGTCTGCCGAACAGAAGAAGATATATGACCTCCTCGAACCCGAAACGTTCGGTACTGCTGATATCCGCAACGATATCCTTCACGTCGTACCCGCGATAGTAAAGCGCACCCGGGCACGGTATGAATTTACCGTCCTGCTCGATATTGACCATGACGTCGGATATCTCCGTAAGCCCGGTCAGCACGCCTCTGCCGTCCGGCGCGCGAAGTCCTCTGTATACCTTATAGTCGGAAAAAAGCTGAGAGTCTATGGTGGAGTTGTTCTTGCAGACGTTCGTAAGACGCCTGATCTCCGGCGTTTCGCCGCTTCGTATTGCCATAGTTTAACCTCCTTTTTTGTTTTTTAAGACTGACGATCCGATGAATAAAAAATTGCGATCCGAGAGCATCGGATCCGCACTCATTCCATTCCCACTTGCTCCTTAACTGCTTATAATCGCACTTATTATATCACGAAACGCAGAAGATTGCAAATGTTTTTTATATGCGATGTATAATTTGCGCCGTCACGGGCAATAATCCGGAAACAAGCGAAACGGAGGAACACAAAATGAACAGCAATAAAGAACGCAAACCCATCAACAAGAAGCTGTACATCGCACTTATATCGTGCGTCGTAGCGGCGATAATAGCCGTCATCGCGGTATCTCTCGCCGTCGGGCTTTCGCGCCCCGACGATCAGACGGGTCCCGGCAACGTCATAGACACGCCGTCCGACCCCGACGACAACGATCAGGAGGATCCCGGCGATACGGACGGACCGGACGAACCGGATGAGCCGGACGAACCGGATAAACCGGACGAACCCACCGTCACGGAACCGACGTATACTCTCCCCCTTGCCGACTGCGTGCTCGGCGCGGAATGCAGTCTCGACGAACTCGTATGGTCCGACACTCTGCATTGGTACTCCACGCATAACGGCGCAGACTTTACGGCAGACGAAGGGGCTGCGGTGGGCGCGATCCTCGACGGAGAAGTCACCGCCACCGGCTATACGACGCAGGACGGCTATACGGTGACAATAAAACAGACCGACGGTTATACTGCCGTATACAAATCCCTGTCCGCGGACGTCACAGTGGAAGCGGGAGACGTGGTCGCGAGCGGAGACACTATCGGATACGTCTCGGACAGCATGACGAGCGAACAGAACGACGGACCGCACCTCCATCTCGAGATGCTGGACGCCGAGGGCAATTACGTCGATCCCATGACGCTCCTCGGCGAAGCGGAAGAGAAATAAAAGGAAATATGAAAGCGGGCATGTCCGAGATCGGATATGCCCGCTGGTTTGTCGTTTAACTTTTATCATACTTTATGCCATATGAGCGTATCGGAACATTGCAGCATTTTCTTATCGCCCGACACAGCCCTTTATAGCTATTATCGAATCGGCGCGTGTGAACGCTCTGCTTCGCCATACTTCCTCTTTTATTCGCCTCCTTCGAGATATCGATATCCTCTCTTAATCGTAAAGCTCCCGGGCTTATCGCCTCGGGAGCTTTCGATAGATCGTTTGAAATGACGCTATGCGAACAGGGAGTCGAAAAAGTCCGTCACGTCGTCGGCTAAAGCGAAATATTCCATTTTATATATCGACCCGGAATACTCTGCGATAGCGTCGTACGCGAACGCCTCTATGCCGCCTTCGGAAATATGTTCGGTCAGCTTATACGATATCTCCGTACCGCCCGCATCATAGGTCAGGTCGAAACTCTCCGCATAAGTACGGTCGACGATCACGTATTCCGCATCGAAGAAGTATACCACGGCGCTTACCGTAGCGATATCCTCTCCGTCATACATCTCTACCATCCCGCCGCGAACGACGAGGTCGCCGTCGGACAGCAGCAACGCATAGTTGTGGATCAATCCGTTATCGAAATCCGCGAGATCGGGCAGTATGGGAAGAACGCCGTCATAGAACTCCTCCTCCGAAACGATCTTTGCGACGAGACTATCCTCATGATACGTCAGGTGAGAAACGGGATCGCGCCGCATATCGAGGACCACAAATATGGTCAGTGCACATAAGAGCGCCGCCGCGACGGCTGCGAATACCGAAGCCGCCGCCCTGCCGCGAGAGATCGCTCCAGCCTTCTGCGAAGCGACGGGCACGCGATCCCGTTCCGCACCTCCGCTGCGCTCCGGACGAGGCTCCAGCCTGTGCTCTATGGCGCACATCCGATCGTCGGCGCTTTTCGTACCGATATTTTTCGCCTCGTCTGCGGCTTTTTTCAGCTCTGTTTCGATATCCCTGTTGTCCATTCCCTTCTCCTTATGCGATCGATACCGATATCGCATGATTTATCGTCGTCACGTCTCCGTTTATATTGAGATAGCCTATCGCGTCGTTGAGTACGCCGTTCAGCCCGACGACTATACGGAGATAAACTCTCTCGTCCGTAACGTTGTTCTGCGCGTCGTAATAGGTATCCACCCTGTAACCGCAGCACATGGCGACATGTGTCACGCTTGAATACCTGCTCGTTATCACGTCCCTGCCGCCGGAAACGGATATATCGGACACTATCGCATAGTCATAGAGGAACAACGCCACGGGTCTTCCCGCCACGAGCGACGCCCTTAATGCCGTAAGGTCGATCGCGCCGTCGCTGCCGAACACGCTGTATGACTCATATGTATAGCCGCGCTCGTCCGCGTAATCGCTCATGCCGAGCTCGAACCCCGCGAAAGTCGTTCCCACATAGCCGTCGTCAGTACCCATAAGTTCATGCAGTTCGCTCTGTACCGCAGATATCTCGCTGCTCGCAGACTTATACCTGAAGATAGGCCCTATCTGCTGATATGTCTGATAATCGGGGATCAATTCGGTGCAAAACCGGTCATAATACCCGATCGCAACGGAGCCTGCCACGTTCGCACAGTTGGATGTGCCGACGTCGCTCGCGTATGCGGGCAGATCGTACGGTATCGCATACTCGTCCGTCGTCTCTTTTCTCGAATATGACGCGGTCGTCTGCGTTATATCGGTAAAAGTACCCGTT
This sequence comes from uncultured Eubacteriales bacterium, assembly GCA_900555875.1. Lineage (GTDB taxonomy): Bacteria > Bacillota > Clostridia > Christensenellales > Pumilibacteraceae > Protoclostridium. The sequence continues at coordinate 203 of USNB01000057.1, read as the reverse complement.
CCCGAATATCCGAACCCGACGCGGGACATTTCGTATACCTCGTCCGCGCTCACCTCTTCCCCCGTCGCAAGATCGAAATACTCCCCGCCACGCAGATCGAGATAGACCTCATATGTGATATATACCGGCAGACCTTCGCACTCCGCGAACGGAGAGACCGCGGAGCAGCTCAATTCCGCCGTTTCGTATACCGTCATGCCGTT
>USNB01000056.1 GCA_900555875.1 uncultured Eubacteriales bacterium | reverse complement strand
GATACGGAATGGACTTACGGCGGTGAGACCTGTCTCATACAGGGCGAGATAACGGACAAGAGCGCCGGGCTTAAAGCCGGGTTCCGCGACGGCGGCGTGTACGTGACGCTGAGCGTCTCTGCGACTATCCGCTTTGCCGATCGGTTCATCGTGATAGAAAAGGGCGGCGGAGAGAATGTCGTGGAAGAACTTGCTGCGTCCCTCGAGGACGCGTTCGCCCGGACGCTTGAACGCTGCGTGCTCGCCGCGGCGGAAAGTTCGCGCACGGAGGACTTTCTCGGCATCCTTACGGAGCTTTACCGGACGTCGCCGCACGAATTTACGACGTCCCGGCCCGATCTTTCATCCGCGGTGTTCGAAACGGACATCGAAGTGAAGGTGTCGTGAGTGAACGCCCTCCATCGGAAGAAATATGTTGCTGACATACAAGGTCACGCATGAAATCCGTAAAGTTATGACATATCAGTTCGGGCGGTATTGACAAAACGGCGCGTTCGTTGTATACTTACCGCAAGGGGACGTGTATGATAAACATAGCGATAGTGGAGGATGAAAACGCGGCGGCAGACATACTTTCGGGGTACATCGCCGAATACGAAAGCACGGCGGGCGAGGACATGCGCGTCGTACGTTTTACGAACGCTATCGACTTTTTGAGTAATTATAAGGCGAACTACGACATCGTGTTCATGGATATAGAACTGCCTGAGCTGGATGGCATGACTGCGAGCCGCAAACTGCGCAAGCTGGACAGATCGACGGTACTCGTGTTCGTCACGAACATGGCGCAGTATGCCGTCAAAGGGTATGAAGTAGGCGCGCTCGACTATATAGTTAAGCCCGTCGGGTATTACGATTTCCTCATGAAGCTGCGGCGGGCGATAAACGTCGTCCGCTCGCGCGACAACAGGGCGCTGAGCATCGCCAAGGCAGGCGGTTACGTCCGCCTATTCGTGCGTGACATAAAATACGTTGAAGTGCTCGGGCACAAGGTCCGCTACCACACGGCGGATGGCGGCGTCACGGAGGAGTACTCCACACTCTCGCGCGTGGAGGAAAAGCTGAGGAACGACCACTTTGCGAAGTTAAACAATTACTGTCTCGTCAACCTCGCATACATAACGTATGTCCACGGGTTTACCGTGCGCGTGGGAGACGAGGAGATCGCCATCAGCCACCCTAAGAAGAAACAGTTCATGCAGATCCTCAACACATGGCTGGCGGGAGGCAACGGATGAGTTTTCGCCTGTATATGTATTTTCTTGTGGGCAGTCTGCTTTTCTTCGCGCAGATAACGGCGGGAAACATCCTGTTCTCGCACGGGTGCGGGAGACGTCAGCACTTCGCCGTAAGGGCTGTGCTGTCCTGCATTATCGGCTTCGCCGCGGTTGCGCTGATAACGCTGGGCTATGCGTATCTGACGCTGCTCGCCGTAGCCGCGATAACGGCGTTCATCAGCATACCCGTATATCTGCTGTTGTTTGCGGTTTCTCTCGTGGTTTTCGCAGTGTGTACAGAGACGGATCTTATGCGGCTCATTGCGTCGGGCGTGGCGAGCTATGCGGTGCAACATATGCTGTACAGTGTCGTCGAGATAGTCATTTCGGCTGCGGGAATGTCTTCGTTCATATTCGACAGCACGTTGAATTATTTCCTTGCCGTGCTTATGCAGTGCGGTATATACATCGCGGGGTACATAGTGATATATTTCACGTTTGTACGCGGTATGTCCGAACTATTTTACGACGACACGATGAGAGGAGGTGTGCTCGTCCTCTCCGCGGTACTGCTCATGGTCGCGCTTGTTTTCAACGGCGTGCGCCTGTACTTTTCGGCGGAGAGCCTCGGGTTGAACATCCTTGCCTGTTTGTTCGCGATGGTTTGCAGCGTGTTCATCCTCATAATACGCGCGGGGCTGTTCACGCGGGCGCGCATGCGGCGGGAGACGGATCTGCTCGAACGGCTGATGAGAGAGGAGCGCAAGCAGTTCGAGTTGACCAAAGAGCATATAGATCTTATCAACATAAAGTGCCACGACATACGCCACAAGCTGAGCGAATACGGCTATTCGGGCAGGCTCATCACGAATGAGGATATAGACGAATTAAAGAGCGCGATATCGGTTTACGACGCGTTTCTGAGGACGGGAAACGAAACGTTGGACGTCGTGCTCACAGAGCGCAGCCTGTACTGTGAGAGCCGAGGTATAAAACTGACGTGCAGCGCGGACGGTGGCAGACTGGACTTCATGTCGGCATCCGATATAAGTTCGCTGTTCTGCAACGCGATAGATAATGCCATAGAAGCGACGGTAAAGCTTGCCGATCCCGAGAAGCGGGTGATCAGCATAGTCGTGAAAGAGGCGGTGGGACAGATCTCCGTGCTCGTTGAGAATTGGTATGGAGGAGAAGTGCGCTTCGAAGGCGACATGCCTGTGACGGATAAGGCGGACAAGACCGCCCATGGCTACGGCGTGCTTTCGATGCGGGCGATAGTCGCAAAGTACGGCGGCACGATATCCTTCGGTGCGGACGGCGGTATATTCCGCATGACTGCGATGCTGCCGCTGCCGTAAAGTCGCGCATAAAAAACGCAAAGCTGAGACATCCCTCATTGACGGGGATGTCTTTTTGTGTTACAGTCCGTCTTGCGAAGGCATACCGCACGCTTGGCGCGGTGCCGCGCAAATAAATATATAAGGAGAAAATGCAAAATGGACGGCAAGAAACTTAGGATGAGAAACGGCAAATTCATGGCGATTTGGATACCGATAGCGTCGTTTTTCGTGTTGCTCGTCATAGCTGCGCTCATCGCGTCCTCCCTGTTTGGTATCGTGCTCGACACGCAGCTCGGACGAGGCGAGCGCAGGACGATAATTCCCGAAGGGCGCGAGAATTGGGATGCGGAGTATTACGAACAGAAATACGACACGTTCGAAGAGTCAAGGGACGCTTCCCTCGAGATCATGGAAGAAGTGGGGGAAGAGGGGATGATCCTGCTCAAGAATGACGGGACGCTCCCTCTTGCGTCAGGCAGCGCGGTTACGCCTTTCGGGCACGGCTATAAATTCCCCGTTTACAACTCGATAGCCATGATAAGTTCGATAAAGCAGACTTTCCCGGGCAGGGATTACGTTGTAACACCCGAGGAAACGCTGAATGAGCATTTCGAGGTGATAAACGCCGCTGCCGCTCTCCAGCCAGAGAGCGATTCCGCGGCGAACTATCCCGACAGCCCTACGTACGACCCCAGCACGTGGACGGTGGATGACAGCGTATTTGTGGGTGGTAGCGTCAACGACCTGCGCGAACTGTCCGTAGAGCGGTATTCCGAGCTGTCTGAAAAGGATCTCGAGGATATGCGCGCTTCCACCGGTCTGGTATTCATCTCCAGATACGGCAATGAGAACAACGATAAGCGCATGGAGCCGTACGACGACGGCACGCCTCATCATCTCGCGCTCTCCAAGAACGAAAAGGATATGATAAAGTACGCGAAAGACCACTGCGACAAGGTGGTACTCGTGCTCGTGTCCTGCGGCGCGATGGAGCTCGATCCCGTCGTACGCGGGGAGCTGGAAGTGAACGCCATAATATGGGCAGGCAATCCCGGCGACACCGGCTTCGCTGCTCTCGGGTGCATCCTCACGGGTGAGGTGAACCCCTCCGGCAGGACCGTGGACATATTCTCGACGGACTTCACGAAAGACGCTTCTTTCAACTCCTACGGCAACTTCAGATATACGGGCACGAGCGGCAACGTCGACGATACGACGGACGACCGTATGGCGTTCGTGGAATACCGCGAGGGCATGTATATGGGTTATCGTTATTACGAGACTGCGTCCGATCTCGGCGCGCTGACTTACGGTACGCTGGACGGCAAGGGCTCGGTGGAAATGCCGGGCGCCGTCGTGTATCCGTTCGGTTACGGCCTGTCGTACACGTCGTTCGAGCATGAGATAACGCGCTTCGATGCTTCGGGCGACGACATAACGGTGTCCGTCAATGTCATTAATACCGGCGACAAAGCCGGCAAGGACGTTGTGCAGATCTACTACAACGCGCCGTATACCAGTCTCGATGAGGGGCTCGGGATAGAAAAGCCCACGGTCAACCTCATCGCGTTCGACAAGACGGACGTCATACAGCCGGGCAGGAACGAAGAGGTGACGATCACCTTCCGTAAAGAGGATATGGCGTCCTACGCCTACGCCCGCGATAACGGCGACGGAACGAAGGGCTGCTATATGCTCGAAGAAGGCGATTACACGATATCCGCAAGGGCGAATAGCCACGATGTGCTGGACAGCGAAGTGTGGCACAACGGCTCCACGATGTGGTACGATAATTCGGACCCGAGAGATTCCGAGGTGGAGATGCAGTCCGTCCTCAACGACAAAGGCGAACCCATCGGGATCCCTATGAGCGGAGAGAGCTTCCGCGCCGCTACCAATCTGTTCGAGTATGAGACGGAGTACATGGTGGACCACACCACGATGCTCACGCGCTCCAACTGGTCGGGATCCTTCCCTCAGCCTTATGCGAACAGGGAGAGGACTATCCCCGAAGAGTATGCCGCTGACCTCGGCAGGGACCTGAACTTCGATCCCGAAACGGATCCGGAGCTCGGCAACGTCGCTGGGAGCAAGGTGTATACGACGGATATGCCCGTGCAGAAGAGCGAGCGCACGCTCACGGTCGCGGATATGCGCGGCAAAGATTATAACGACGAGAGCTGGGATATCCTGCTTGATCAGCTGGATTTCGAGGCAGATAGAAGCGACATCATGCAGGTCATAGGCGGCGAAAACTATTTCACGAATCGCATAGAGTCCATCGAGATGGCACCTAGCGCGCACTGCGAAGGCGCTAACGGCGTGCGTTTGGACAACAAGGACATGAACGACCTCATAACTGACGTCGTGACGGGAGGAGATAATATGGCAAAGACCGCGTCCTTCGGCTCCGCACCCAACTTCGCGTCTACCTGGAACATGGAACTGCTTGAGCGCGTGGGCGAAGCGATGGGGCAGGAGGCGCTCGTATGCGGGCTCAACGGCAGATATTCTCCTGCGTTCAATCTTCATCGCTCGCCGTTCATCGGCAGGATAAACGAGTATTTCTCCGAAGATCCCATCCTTTCGGGTAAGGTGGCGACCGCGTTCGTTAACGGCACCGGGAATGCAGGACTGACGGACTATGTTAAGCACTTCGGACTCAACGATCAGGAGACCAACCGCACGAGCGCCTGTACGTGGGCGACCGAACAGGTAATACGCGAGCTGTATAACAAACCCTTTGAACTCGTCATGCGCGACAGCCGTAAGGCAGTTAAGTACACGTCCGACATGGAGGGCAACACCTCCACACGTGTGATGCGCGGGCTTTCGGGCATGATGATCTCGCAGAACAGAGTGGGCACTACGCGCGGATTCTTCCACTACAACCTCGTGACCGAGCTCGTGCGCAAGGAGTGGGGATTCAACGGCCATATCATAACGGATATGTTCACGATACGCACGGGCGACATAGATCAAATGGTGCGCGCAGGAACGGACAGCTGGCTGGCATGGATGGGCGGCGGACAGCTGCTCGACTACGACAGCGCGATATCTCGTACCGCTGTGCGCGAGGCGATACATCACATGGCATATACGATAGCTAATTCCAACGTTATGCAGAACAGTCCTCCGGGAACGATAATCTACTACACCATGTCGCCGTGGAGGATAGCTCTCATCATTGTTAGTGTGGTCGTGTTTACGCTCACCGCGGCGATGAGCGTGCTGACGGTTCTTCGCGTGCTGCATGCGAAGAAACATCCAGAATTGTATAAGAACAAAAAGCGCGATGCCTGACGTGCATTGGCATAGACAGGTAGGCTCCCCGAGTGGGGAGAGCTCCGATACAGACAAATGCGGTTTCGTAAGACATACGAAGCCGCGTTTGTCTGAGATCATATGACTTCGAAAAAAGTGGTCATATACGGTGGATCCAAAATGAGAGAAGCTCCCCTCGCTCGGGGGAGCCTTTCTCTTCGCTTTTCCGCAGTCGGGTTTTCAACAAAGAACGCCCCGAACGCACATAAGACGACATAAAGCGACGTGCGCGATGTGCTATGCTGAGACGGATGAAAAAGCGGCGAATAATAAAACTGATCATCGTTCACGCGCTGACGTTTGCGTTCCTGCTCGCGGGCGCGTGTGCGGAAGTGCTGACTGTGCGCCCGTTCGGTTACGGCGTACATTACGCGCTGCTGCTTGCGGGGTGCAATCCGCTCGTGTCGGCGTATTATCTTGCCGCATGCGTGATCGCCGAACCTACTCTGCTGTCATTTGCGCGGGCGGGCGGGACAGCGATAGCCGGCGCGGCTGCGGGCTTTATCCTCTCCGCCTGCCGCAGGATAAAACGCAAACGCATGTGGCGCGGGATCATACATACCTTGCTTCAGTTCCCGTTATGTGCGCTGCTGACGTATTTTACGGGCGGTACGGTGCTCGCTTCCTTGCTCACGGCGGCGATAGGCACCGCGTGCGGAGCCGTGATGTCGTTTGCCGTACCGCTCATCGCGGGAAAGGATCTGCTGTCGCCGACGAGCTTCGAATCCGCGGGTGCGGGAGTGCTTTGCACGGTGCTGTTTTCCGGGCTCGGCGGAGTGAACGTGTTCGGTTACCCGGTAGCGTATACCGTATTTGCGTTCACGGTCCCGCTTGCGTGCAAGTGCCGTTCGTCGGAAACGGGTCTTATCGCCGGTATCCTCGCGGCATTCGGCGTAGCGCTTGCGGAGCGCGATCCGTATTCCGCGGCGGCTCTCGTGCTTGCCGCGGTGATGTGCCGCGCATTTTCCGCGGGGGCGCGGCCGCTGCCTGCGGCGGCGCTTATGCTCGGATGGGCCGCCGGAGCATATTTTTTCGCTTCGTCGCCGCCGGATGCGATGTATCCCGCAGCGACTGCCGCAGGCTGCGTGCTTTTTCTCTTGCTGCCCGGAAGAGCGTTGCGCGCGCTGTCCGTATATTTCCGTTCGGCAGGCAGGCTGACGGACATAGCCGCCGCCGCGGGGATGGGCAGACTGCTGCCCGAACGTCTGGTCAGGGCGAGCGAAGCTCTGGGCGAGATGAGCGCTCTCATGTCGTCGGGAGGCGGAAGGGAATATGCCGCCGACTGCGTGGGGGACGCGCTTGCCGGAATATGCGCGGCGTGCCCGAGGCACGATACGTGCGAGATGTCGGGGAATATCCGTTCGCTGTCATACGATTATGCTGCGGGAGGCAGCGCTCTGAAAAGCGCGGTACTCGGCGAGCCGTGCATAAGCGGCGGCAAGCTGCTCAGGCTTGCGGGAGAGGTGATGCGCGAGGTACGCGGCAGAGCGGAGACTGCGGAAACGGAAAAGCGCAATGCGGAAAGCTATGCCAGGCGTCTCGAAAGTCTGCGTAAGCTCGTGGGGCGCATGGCGGAAGAACTTACGGAGGACTATCGCTTCGATGCGAAGCTGTCCGAAAAATTGCGGCGCGATCTTCCCGAAGCCGGCATGGCTTGCGGCGGCTGTCTCGTGACCGCGAAACGCCGCGGGATAGTTCTCGTGC
>USNB01000055.1 GCA_900555875.1 uncultured Eubacteriales bacterium | reverse complement strand
GTCATATACGGGATAGGAGTATGTGACGTCGGTTATCTCCACAAGCGCGCGGCGGGCATTCTCGGGAAGATATGACGTGATGTCAAGAAAGGTGACGTCGCTTACGATAACTTCCCTTTCTTCTCCGCCGTTTACGGAATATGTGAATGAGTACAAGTTAGGCACGTTCTCCCATGTCATTAGCGTGCGGTCGTTCGATGTCTCGAACGTCACACCGGCGAAGGGTTTGGCGAGAGTGGGGATGATATCCAGATCTGGCACCATATTGAACCCCTCGCTTACAAATGAAGCACTTATACTAAAAAATCCACCGTCTACATAACAATCATCACCTAATGTTAAAACTTCGCCATCAAAAGTGTACGAATATTCATTTTTTCTGTCGACATCATAAAGCTCACATGACGGAGGAGTGCTCCCATTTGCTGTAAATGAAATGCTGACTGACTCTCCCTGTTTAAGATAGACTTCGTGCGTATAAGAAGGCTCTCCGTTGACTTCCCAAAAATACTCTTTGCCATATTTACGCAACATGCATTCAATCTCATTGATGCTTGCGTATGAGCTTGCTTGAATGAATAAGTATATATCTAAGCCGTCGCCAAAATTAAAATAACATTCTGTCCCGGTATACACATAGGGCACTCTTTCCATCTCACTTGAATATATGGTAGGAGGAGATATATTTTCGCTCGTTTCAAACACATAATAGCCTTTTGGAACGTTATCAAAAGCTACGCAGACATAATTATCCGCATCGCATTTAACTACCGTCTGTGCGTTGCCGTCGCTGTCCGCTTGTATACCTTTTACTTGCCGAAAGGATATATCGCTCGTTTGTTCGACGTCGGTATCGTTCTTTATGACTACAAAATACTTGCCGCTGTCCCATGGCAATGTACGGGATGACGTTGCCGTGACTAACCCGTTGCGATATCCGTCAAGATCGTCCGCTGCGCCCGTATATATACCGGCAATACTTATACTGTCGTTACCAGTCGTTATAGTTTTGACTTCATCGTATATCTTTCCGAGTTTGACTATACGCTCTTCGCCCGGTGCTAACGTTACTTCCCTGTCGTCGGAGATGTCATACTCTAACTTCAATTCCCTAAACTTCGGCTCCTCTATCGCGATAGTATACGGCGTACCGGCGGTCAGGCGGTATTCTCCGTCCGCATCCGGGGTCAGATCGTCGCCCTCGTTCGTTATCACTTCCAACTCGCCGAAGTAGATGTTTCCGAAGAATATATACTCGCCGCTATATTCGGGAGTGAACTGAAAGACCTTGCGCTCAATGTCGCTCGCCTGCTCCGTCGGCGGCGTAGGCTCCGGCTCGGGCGTGGGTTCCGGCTCCTCGCCGCAAGCGGCGAACACTATGCATGAAAATGCTAGCAGTAAAGCTAAAATGAAGGCATATATCGCTGTAAATTTTTTAGTAATCATATGGATCAACCTCTTAACCCCAATTTATTCCGCTGAACTCATTGCCTATATCGCCATTGGATAATTTTTCTATATTAGTCTTTTGCGCCGATGACAATCCGCTCGTACTGATCCTAATGCCTACATCCTTACAGTTGCGTGGATCTGTCGCAGATGTAGATTGCGCTCCGACTATTGAACCGACATACGGGCGCAATGATAACGGAATATCCAGATATATCTTATACCCGCTGTTGTCCGACCCCACATTGCAGCCATAAAGATAATTGTTATTTACTCCGGCGATCTGTCCCACCGCCGCTCGCCCCGCAGAATAATTGCTTGTAACATCCAACGTAAGCGTGCAATTTGCATAGCAGCTGTTTATCTGTCCGTCATTTATTCCGGCTACACCGCCTATCACATACGTGCCGGTAAAAGTACCCATAACATTTGTTCCGTATATCCACCCGCTGCCCGCATTATATGCAGCCACGCCGCCTATAACATGACGACTGACAGATGTATCTATAACGCTACCCGATACGTTACAATAATATATCGTTCCATAGTTTTTAGCCGCTATGCCACCAACATATTTAATAATAGAATTGCTCTTTGTAGGTGCACGGAAATTAAACTCTACGTATATGCGCTCTATACGTCCTCTGTTTTCAAGGAATAATGCATGCAATGTTGATATACTATCATCGGATATATATCGTGACTCCCACGTGATCGTATGATTATTTCCATACAAAGTTCCGTAAAACGCCGACAGACCCATATAAGTATCGCCAAGATCTAAATCAGAAGTAAGGTTATAATAAATATCAAACTCACTGCCGGTGCCCATTTCTGTAATATTCTTAAATTGCCGTTCATCGTTTATCTCGTATGGAACGGCATTAGTACCGTTTCCTCCGTTGAAATAATAATCAAATGAATACGACAAATTTGTTTCCACAAGACTTTTATCTGCGTTTTCCCAATCATAATATACTTCCGTTATAGCAAATGTTACTACCGGCATTTTTGATGGCATTGATGTAGCTAATATCCTATATTCATTGTTCGGATATAAAGATGCATCTATTGCGAGACTGAAACTTGTGCCCGGAATAGTCACGACAAATGAATCAAGATTATTTACGGCTTCCCACTCTATCGTTATGCAATCTACATCATCTATAGTATGTGTACTTATTCCGGCAAACGGGTATTTTATGGTAGGGATGATTTGTATGCTGTAAATATCATCGAAATTCGTATTTACCCAAAAACCGTCATTATCCACATAACAATTATCCGCTATAATCAAATAACTATTTTCATATGTAAATTCATATAAGACGTTTTCTTGAAATTTAAAATTTGCATTATGAATTATGGTATTGTTTACCATAAATTCGAGTTTAATATTGTCTCCTTGGGCAACATAAACTTGCTTATCAAATGTTGGTGTATTATTCACTACCCACTGATATGCATTTTCTTTACGTTGAATTGTCAAATTATAATTTCCGCTATACGTTGTTCGTACACCTAAAATATATTCAGATTCACTGATAGCAATATTGGCGAAATATGAGGCATAGCCATTAATTTGAGAATATGAATTGCTATAATATATATAATTAAAACCCGTTATCCCATCCACCGTTACCACATAATTCCCTGCCGGCAGGTCGGTAAAGCGGATGTACGAGTAGTGCTCGCCGTCGAAGGTGACGGTCGTTTCGGCGGAGCCGTCGGAACCTACGGAAACGCTCGGGATGTCCGCCATGGTAAGTTGTGCAGTACGCGAAGATGACGATGTGTTTTCAAGCGTCACATAGTAGTTGCCGTGCTGCTCACTGTCCCATGCGTATGTTACGCTCGAAGTATCGCCGTATTCCTCGAGAAGATCGAGCTCGCCGCCGCTCAAGCGGTATATACCGCCGATCACGACATCATTGCTACCCGTCGACAGTGTGCTCACTTCCCCGTCCATATACCCGAGAGAAACGAGCACCGTTTTTCCCGCACCGATCGTAAGCGATGACGGAAGCGTCTCTGCGTCCAGCGATACGCCGAAGCGCGCGCCAGTACCGGAGTGAGAAACGTGTATCTTATACGTCTCTTCCGCTTCAAGTTCATATATGCCGCCGTTTTGCCGGGACACTATATCCCCGCTTTCGTCTGTCACGGATACGCTCGCATTCGTCTCGTTATATCCCGTTCCGCCCGTTATATCCAAAACGTATCTGCCGTCGTATTCGGGCGTATAGGAAAAGAAATCCGTACCGTTCTCAAGCACATATCCCTGTTCTTCCGTGCCGAGCGAGAGCTCTTTATATACTGGGCTGCGGAGATATCCCGTCGATGTATCGACGCCGCTTGCAACGTAACTGCCGTCCTTTTTGTCTACCACACTGAACGCAGCCTCTTTTAATATCCGCGTATACCAATCGGCTTCGTCGTTCAATGCGGAATGCCCTATCTGGAAGCGGGCTTCCGCATGATCGCCCGTTCCGTACCAAAGCTGCTTATCCTCTTGCGCGTTCACGGTTATAGCCGCAGACCTTATCACGTTGCCGTAATGCGCTATCTGATCGTCCCTGTTAGCCGAATATGCCGTACATGTGATCTCCTTATTCTCATCTACTACATACTCGGTCTCGGCTTCTATGACATCGTTTACTATCTTTATCCCGTCATAAATATAACCGCCTATCTCAAGAATAGTGCGAAGCGGCTCTATCTTCAATACCTGCCCGAGGACTATATCTATCACAAGATCCACTATGGGTTCTATTACGTCCGAGCCTGCATCGACCCCGTCCTTCTGCCATACGGATCCGTCATAGCCGTAATCCAGATTCACAAAGTATGAGCCGAGGTCGTCAGAAGCCATATATCCCGAGTCACCGTAATTGAGTTCGTTCTCGTTATACAGCGACATCGCAAACGACATATCCCGAAGATAGAAGCGCGGGTTTTCCCCGTAACGGACTACGAGCGGAGACGAACCCGTCCGTGTATAATTCACTATATCATAACTGTTGAAATCGTGCTCCGCAAGCGGGATCCTCGCGCTGCACGAAGATCCTATGAGCGTGACGTACATATCCTGCGACTCGACGCTCACGGACAGATCGATCGTACCGTTTGCGCTGTTACGATTTTCTGAGATATCGAACGTAGTGACATACGAGCGAAGATAAGAATCTCCGTCCACGTCCATGGCGTCCTTCTCCGTCATTATGTAATATCCCCACTCGTCGCCTATCTCAAGCGACGAATTTTCCGTTGTGAACTTCTCTTTGGGTATCATCCCCACGATCGGATCGTCCTGCGTCACGGATGCTGACTGCACGGATGCTTCCGAGCGCGCTACCGACCGGATAAAGTCCGCTGCGGCATATGCTTCGCCGCAATATGTCACGATATCCGAATCGGGATCGGTCGACGTTACGACACCTGCCGCAGACGATCTTAAAGGAACGATCGTTACAAGCGCCGCCGCAGCAAAAGTTATGATCGCGAGCGCGATCATAACTGCAACAATGGCTTTGTTTATTCCCCTCATGTTTCATCCCTCCCGATAAAGCTTAAAAAAAGTATAACACATATGTATCATTTCGTAAATTTTATCTTGTAAACTCCGTGTAAAATTGTTGTAAAATATCTCAAGGGAGAGGCGGAGGAACATCGGGATACGCGGCGGCATAATATGCTGTATACCGAACTTTTCAAAGGAGACAAAACGGAATGAAAAAGGCTGTTGCCGCTTGTTTTGCGGCGATGCTCGTGGCCGTGAGCGTGCTCGCGGGGACTACGGGCTGTAATGACGGGAACGTGCGTATCGACTTATGCGAGGTCACTCACTCGGTGTTCTATGCTCCGCTGTATGTGGCGCTTAACAACGGGTATTTCGAGGACAGAGGGCTGGACGTGCGGCTGACGAACGCGGGCGGGACGGATAAGGTCACCGCGGCGCTGGTGAGCGGCAGTTCGGACATAGGGCTGATGGGCCCCGAGGGCGTCATATACGCGTCCGAGATGAACGACGCGCCCGTGGTGTTCGGGCAGCTGACCAAGCGCGACGGTTCCTTCCTCGTATCCAAGGTCGACGAGGCGGATACGTTCGAGTGGAGCGACCTCGAGGGCAAGCAGGTTCTCGCGGGGCGTGTGGGCGGAGTGCCCGCGATGACGATGCAATATATCATGAACGGATACGGGCTGTACGACGGCGTGGACGGAACCGTCATAGACACGTCCGTGGCGTTCAACATGATGGCGAGCGTGTTCGAGTCCGACGACACCGTGGACTATACGACGCTGTTCGAGCCCACCGCTTCCGAGTTCGAAGCCACGGGGCGCGGATATATAGTCGCGAGCGTGGGCGCGGAAAGCGGCGAGGTGCCTTATACGGCGTTCTGCGCACTCGGCAGCTACCTCGAGGATAACCGCGAGACCGCGAAAGCATTCCTGTCCGCGGTGCGCGAGGGCTATGAATTCATGTGCGACGCCTCGCCGAAGGAAGTCGCGAAGTCGCTCGCTCCCTCCTTCGAGGGCACGAGCGAGGAGTCCCTCGCCATCGCGGTGGAGAGCTATCTCGAGATAGACGCGTGGTGTTCCACGCCCGTAATGACGGAGGAGTCACTCGAACGGCTCAAGAGCATAATGGAAAATGCGGGCGAGCTGGACGAAGATCCCGCGTTCGCGGACGTCGTGGATAATTCCATCGCAGAGGAGATCATGGCGGGATGAACGAACTGCTGACGCTGGACAGAGTCGCTCTGTCCTATCACACCCCGGAAGGCGAGACGGAGGCGCTCAAGAGCGTTTCCTTCTCCGCCCGGGCGGGCGAATTCCTGTCCATCGTCGGGCCGTCGGGCTGCGGGAAGACCACCATACTCTCCGTGGTCGCGGGGCTGCTGAAGCCCACTTCGGGCAGCGTCGTGCTGGACGGCAGACCCGTCGGTCCGCCCAAAGGCGACGCGGGCTACATGCTGCAGCGAGACACGCTGTTCGAGTGGCTTACCGTTTCCGCGAATACGCTGCTCGGGCTGAAGGTCCGCAAAAAGCTGACGCCCGAAAGCCGCGCTTACGCGATGTCGCTGATGGATAAATACGGATTAGGCGAGTTTGCGGATGCGTACCCTACCCGGCTGTCCGGCGGGATGAGGCAGCGTGCCGCGCTCGTGCGGACGCTGGCGTTCCGCCCGAAACTGCTGCTGCTCGACGAGCCGTTCAGCGCGCTGGACTTTCAGACGCGTTCGGACGTAGCAGAGGACGTGCGCCGCATAATAGCCGAGGAAGGCGTTACGACGCTGCTCGTCACGCACGACGTGCCCGAAGCGGTGTGCATGGGAGACCGCGTCATCGTGCTCTCGCCCAGACCCGCCGTCGTCCGGGCAGCCGTAGACGTTGATATACCCGGGTCTCCGGCAAAACGACGGACGGCAAAGCGCACTGCGGAACTCACGGAAGAGATATGGCGGCTGCTCAAAGCCGTCTGACGCACGGAGGACGGAAATGCAAAAGAAAAGCAAAAGAAAAAACGGAGAACGCGCGATGCTCTCTCCGCATGAAAAATATCTGCTCGGCGTAAAAAAGAAGAAAGCGCTGACGCGCATATGGCAGCTGCTCGTTCTCGTCGTCATAGTCGGAATGTGGGAGCTGCTCACCGCGGTCGGCGCGCTCGACGCGTTTTTCATGAGTTCGCCTTCCCGTATAGCCGTGACATTCGTCGAGCTTATGGCGGGCGACTTCATGTATCATATAGGCGTTACGCTCCTCGAATGCGTGATCGGGTTCGCGATATCCATGGCGGCAGGCTGCCTTATAGCCGTACTGCTGTGGCTGTCGCCCGCGGCAAAGCGGATATCCGAACCGTATCTCGTCGTGCTCAACGCCCTGCCCAAGATCGCGCTCGGACCGCTCCTCATCATATGGGTGGGCTCGGGCGCAAAGGCGATAGTCCTGATGGCGGTGCTGATCTGCATAATCGTAACGATAATCTCGGTCCTCGAAGGATTATGCTCCGCCGCCCCGGATAAGCTGCTCCTGCTCCGTTCCATGGGCGCGAGCAGGCTGCAGTTGCTGCGCTACGCGGTGCTGCCCTCCGCCGTCCCCACCTTTCTCTCCGTGCTCAAGATAAACGTCGGTCTGAGCTGGGTGGGTACGGTCATGGGCGAATACCTCGTTTCGGGCGCAGGTCTGGGCTATCTCATCGTATACGGCGGTCAGGTGTTCGATACCGATCTCGTCATGACCGCCACCGTGACGCTGTGCGCGCTCGCGGCGCTGATGTACGGCGCGGTGGCGCTCGCGGAAAAGCTTTATTCGCGGAGCAAGAAGAAACGCCGCGCACCGGACAACGTAAACGCAGCCCAGCGCGC
>USNB01000054.1 GCA_900555875.1 uncultured Eubacteriales bacterium | reverse complement strand
ACGAGCGTCTGGCCCGTGATGTACGATGCCTCGTCGCTCGCGAGGAATGCCGCGAGATCCGCGACCTCCTCCGGTCTGCCCAGCCTTCCGAGCGGGATCTGGGTCAGATATTCCTTCATCTTGTCTTCGGGCAGATCGGCGACCATGTCCGTTGCTATAAAACCAGGGGCTATCGCGTTCACCCTTATGCCGTAAGGCGCAAGTTCGCGCGCAAGAGTGGCTGTCATCGAGTTTATCGCGCCTTTCGTCGCCGCATATACGGACTGTCCGGGAAGCGCCATCAGACTGCTCACCGACGATATGTTGATGATAACGCCCTTTTTGGCTTTGAACATCTTGAGAGTCGCCGCCTGTGCGCAGTAAAAGTACCCTTTCACGTTTATGTTGAAACTCTTATCGAGCGAATCGGGCGAAAGCATGAGCAGGAACGCGTCGTCCACGACGCCGGCGTTGTTTACGAGCACGTCGATCCTGCCGAGCTCCTTCACGACGGTGCGGAACATCGCGTTGACGTCCGCACGATCCGCCGCGTTTGCCTTGACCGTTATCGCGCGGCGGCCGAGCGCGGTTATCCTGTCGGCAACCTTGCGCGCCTCCGCCTCGTTGGAATTATAATTTACCGCGACGTCGTAGCCGCTCTCCGCGAGCTTCACCGCTATCGCACGGCCTATGCCCCTGGACGCGCCCGTTACGAGCGCGACTTTGTTCTCTTCCATGTCACTTCTCCTCCGTTCACGCTTTCTTCAGAACGAGAGCATTGTAGCTGCCGCCGAAGGACGCGCCGAGTACGAGTGCGTATCCGCCTTTCCCTCCGGCTATCGCGCCGTCGAGCATCATAGCCGCATGAGCGACCGAGAGCGCGCTGGACGCGGCTCTGCCTTCGCCGCATATCGCCTTTACGCTTACTTTTTCGGCATCGGCAAAATCGGCAAGCGCTTCGTTTTCGGCGTCCGAAAGACTCTTTATTCCGTTGGAACAGGTCACTACCGTGCCTATATCGGCGGCGGAAACGCCCGATTCTTCGAGTGCGAGCCTTATCGCTTCCCTGAGTTTATCCGCACAGCCGTATTTGCCGAATTCGACGGGACAATGAGCGAATCCGCTGCCGAGCACCTCGGCATACACTTTCGCCCCGCGAGCTTTTGCGCTGCTGCCGCGTTCGAGAACGACGGACGTCGCTCCGTCGCCCGGCTTCATACCCTTGGCGATCGCACCCGTTTTTTCATAAAGCATGTGTACGATCTCGGAATCCTCGTCCGCGCCGATGGCGATCATGACGTCGTTCTGCGTCGTGCGGAGCACGCGCGACGCGAAAGCGACCGCCGCGATACCGCTCGCCGCTCCGTTGGAGAGCGTCACGTTATATCCCTTTACGCCTGCGGCTATCGAGAAATATCCGGGAGCCGCATTGTAAACGGTGTTGGGGAAGAGGAACGCGCTGCCCGACTGAGTTCCTGCCGCGATTATCCCCTTCTGGAAATTCGCTATATCCGTCTGCGGTCCGTCCGACGTTCCCGCGACTATACCTATCCTGCGGGAATTGTCTTCGGTCACCTCGATACCCGCGTTCGCGAGCGCACGCTTGCCGGATACGCATGTCATCTGGCTGAGCTTATCCAGCTTGCGGTAGAAATTCAGCTTTATGCCTACCGAATCGAAATCCTCTTTGCCGACGGAGGAGACGTAATCTCCGCATTCCTCGCATGTCTTTGCGGGCGTACCGGCATTCACCGCCGCAGCGTATTCTTCGGCGGTATTGCCGAGCGGAGAGACGATGCCGAAACCGGTGACGTACACCTTTTCGTCGTTGGGCGCCGCAAGTTTTCTCGGCGCACCCTCGCGGGCGTATATTATGCTCGCATTGTTGCCGCCGAACGCGTAGTTGTTGGACTGAACGTAATCGACTTTGCGCGTCTTGCCCTTATTGGGAACGAAATCGAAATTACCCGCCTTTTCGCGCATGAGCTCTATATCCTCGTCGGTGTATCCTACCGTGGGAGGAACGACGCCGCGCTCTATCGCCTTAACGCACATGACAGCCTCTACGCTGCCCGCCGCACCCAGACAATGACCGACCATCGATTTCGTCGTAGAGCAGCTCACCTTTCCCTCGTCGCCGAAAACGCGAAGCATCGCGCCCAGCTCCGAAGAATCGTTGAGCGGAGTACCCGTTCCGTGCGCGTTGATGTAATCGACGTCGGAAGCGGATATGCCCGAACTCTCTATCGAGCGCTCCATCGCAGCCTGCATGCCCTCTCCGTCCGGAGCGGGAGCGGTAATGTGATGCGCGTCGGACGACACGCCGCTGCCCAGCACTTCGCAGTACACCTTAGCGCCGCGCGCCATCGCATGCTCGTATGACTCGACGATGAGCACTCCCGCGCCCTCGCCGAGAGCTATGCCCTTGGACTTATTGAACGGACGGCAGGGATCGCTGTCCAGCGCATGCAGAGCATGGAAGCCGGAATACGCAAGACTGCTCATCGGGTCGCTTCCGCCCGCGATGACGGCGTCCGCCTTTCCGCTGCGGATGAGATCCGCGGCTATCGATATGCTCATCGTGCCCGCGGCGCACGCGTTGGCTACGTTATCCACCGCACCCTGCGCACCGAATTCGAGAGCTACGTTGTTAGCTATGGCGGAGATGGGCATTTTGAGAACGTCCTCTCCCTTCGCTTTATCCGGATCCGCGACGTAATCGCGGTAAAATTTCTCTATACTGACCGCTCCGCCCACGCAGCTGCCTATCACGACGCCCACGCGGGAAGGATCGGCGGAAACGTCAAGTCCGGAATCCGCAACGGCTTCCCTTGCGGCTCTTATGCACAGAGCGCTCGCTCTGTCCTCGCCTTCCGGAGTGACGAACTCGGTATACTCGCCGCCTATGTGAGCGTAACAAGCGGAATGCTCGACGCTCCTGACTTCTCTGATGCCGACCTTACCGGCGAGCGCATTATCGAAGCACTCGTCGACGCTGCCGCCGATGGCGCATGTCAGTCCCAGGCCGGTTATTACAACTCTGTCGTTCATTATCTGTTTTCCTTGAAATCGGGATGATTGACGATGTATTCGCTGAGCGTGCGTATATCACGGAAAACCGAGTCGTGCGCGCCTATCAGCGAAACGCCGAAAAGCAGGTCCATGCCCGCTATGATCTCGAGCGAATCCACGCTGTCCAGCCCTATTCCGTCGCCGAACAGCGGGATATCGTACGTTATATTCTCCCTCGGGAGCCTGAGGTTCTCGGAGAGATAATCGGCGATCCTGTCTGCGACCGCCTGCTGCTTTGCATTCATTATTTGTCCAGATTATCCATCACGTACTTGCTGAGCGTCTCGATCGTCTGGAAGTGCTCCCTGTCAACGCCCATCATGGATACGCCGAATTCCTGATCTATACCTGCGATGATCTCGAGCGAATCCACGCTGTCAAGTCCGATATCGTCGCCGAAAAGCTTGGCGTCGTCGGTCAGATCTTCCTCGGGAAGTCTGAGGTTCTCGACAAGGATCTTTTTGATCTTGTCAGCGATCTCTCTCTGTTTTGCGTCCATTTCTGTTGTCTCCTTAAAAATAAAATTTATTTTTGCCCGCATGCTCTGCGAGCAGACCGCGGCTCCGCCGCGTCCCTTTTCGTCATTTTGCCGTGACCGCAGCGCGCAGTCGGCGCTTACGATCAATATATGGTATCTATCTTCTTTCCGAGTGCAGCCACTTCGCCGATCGTCTCGGCATCCGGCTTTCTGAAATCCTCAAGAGTCACGCCCCAACCGGCGTCCGCCATGTGCTCATACATGGTGGGCGGGAATATGTGCGAACAGATCCCGCTCATCGTCTCTTCGGAAAGTTTTCCCGTTTTCCCGTATTCCTCGCCTGCGGCGCGGATAAGATCGAGCCTCTTCTCGCATCGGCGCCTGGCGACCTCGCGGCTGAACAGCTCTCCCTCGCCGAGGAATATGTCCATATGATTGCCCTCTCCGCATATCATATCGAACTGCGCCCGTATGGCGTCGTAACTCTTATCCGTCGGATAAAAACCGCATGTGGATATAAGTATGGTCTTGTAATGCGCCGTGAAACGGGGAGGATGTCCGCCGTTCACGAGATAATCGCGCTGTCCCTCCATGAAAGGAGCGACCGTAGGCAGCTGACGCTCGATAAGCGCCTTGAGCTTGCTCGGAACGGAATAATAAAAAAGCGGAAAGCTGTAGATCACCAGATCGGACGCGAGCATCTTCAGCGTAACGTTCCTTACGTCGTCGGATATGACGCACCGCCCGGGTGTCTTCGACCAGCAGCAGAAACAACCGAGGCAGGGCTCTATCTTCAGATTCCTGACTACCACCGTATCGACATCCGTTTCCGTTGTTTTTGCCATGCCCTCGACGAATGCGTTCGTCATCTGCATGGTATTGCTCTTTTCCCCTCTCGGACTTCCGTTTATTATAAGGACTTTCAAATTCCTGACCTCTCTTTGTTCTTGACATACGTATTTTACAATATCGCCGGTCAAAAGTCAATACGTTATTCCGCCTGCCCCCGCCGATTGACGCTCGTTTGGAGCCGACGAGGCACCATACGCGAATATTTTTTCGTTTATGTTCTCGTTTATACGTATTCTACATGTTTTATTTGAAAATATAAGGCAAAAAACAGCGATATATGATAAATCGGTGTAAAATCGGTGTAAAAACTCGTCACAAAAGGCATATAAACACCCAAGATGTCAGAATAATTTTATTTTTTCACAGTTCAAATATAGAAGAAAATGCGGATACGGAATAGAATACTATTGCGATAAGGGAGTGAGGTGGTGAAATACATCTCAGGAGGCACGCCGATATGATAAAACTTGTAAAGTATATCAAAAGCATGTTTCACAATCAATTAAACAATCATTACTTCGGACGTAACCGCTGACAGCCCAAAGTTAACACCTTACGGCTTCCCGCTGACATCCGAAAGAGCAGCGCCGAAACCGGCTCCGTTATCCCCTCTCCGCATCCGGAGACGCGGACAAGGAAACATGATGTCCGGCGCGACGGCGCAAGTCCCATATTTCCGAAGCGGAAACTCTGCTTAAAAAACCATTAAATATAAAACGCAAACATGACAATATAGTGCAAAAAAATGGCGAGTAGAGTATAAGACTTATTTCCCGAGGTTTTATATAATATGGGTGTCGATAGGGAAAGGAAAGTGAAATCCAGATGAGGTTTCAGGAGGCTTCAATGATCAGACTTTTCAAGTATGTAGTAGCCGCTTTCTATAACCAGATCCATCACCACTATTACTTCGCGTGATCGAAGTGAGAAAGCGGTAAGAAACAAGACGGGGACTCCGGTTCCCCACCCGGAAGATCTTTTGATCTTCCCGCGGAAGGCAGCGTCCTTCCATCAATTTGCCATCATCATTTTCCCCTTTTATATTTCCCCGCTCTGCGAGCGATATGCGCGCAGGGCGGGGTTTTTTCATGCGCACGCATGCGGCTTCTCTCCCTGATATCGCAAACAGGAGACTTACAAATTTTTTAGAGTTTTTCACGCGCACGTACGCGACTTTCCACGACGGAGATTAACTGTCACCCGCATCTGTCATTCGGTTTTTCACGCGCACGCATGCGACTTTCCCCCGCTCCCGCGCGCGGAACGCGCCTCTGCCGGGCCGAACACCAGGCATCTTTACGGGCGAGACGCCGACTGTCCGTCGTTTTCTTCAGTTGTCGGTCATGCGCATGCTCTGCCGCGATAAGACAGCGCACGTGCGTAGCCGCATTGTCTGTGTCTTAGGGATATCTGCCGGCATGGCTGACGTCATATGTTCCGGCAAAATGCCGCATGACCGTTTTTGCGAAACGCCGCAGCGCCGCTTTGCGGCAATACAAAACAGTCACCCGTAAACATTTATCGCATACGCCGAATGTGCCGCGTATATCCGCGCGACGGCGATCGGACGCGCAGCGACAAAAAAACGACGGATCATCGCAGCGCGGATACGCACCGCAATGATCCGTCGATCGCACAGGCATATTCGGATATCTAAGACGTTATGCCCTGACCCATGTTATCGGAGCGCTGAAATCGCCGTCGGATACTCCCGCCGCTCTCGCGCTGTCGCTCGCTATAAGTTTAGCGACTATGGTCACGGCATCTCCCGAAGCCATGTTATAACCCATATAATCCATAAGCATGGGCATGCTGTTGGCTCTTATGTGAAGATCGCGGAAAGCTGCAGCGTTATCGCATATCCAGCCTTTCTTTGTCGCCGCGAGATAACCGACATTGGTTATGTTCTCTACGCCGAGTTCATCGTATTCCGCTGCGGTTTTGACAGCGAGGTCGGGAACGATCTCTTCGAGCGAGCTTCCGAGATAGTTCTGGACCGTCTTGTTATCCGTGCCCTTCTTGACTACTCTCGCCCAGTCGATAAGCGCATCCTCGCTCACGGTATTGCCTCTGTAGAAGTAGATGTCATAAGCGCCTATTGCCGCATTGTTGAGGAAGTTGCCGTTGCCGCAAACGAACCGCTGACCTTTACCCGCTCTGCCGATCATTATCACGCCGCTCTGATTGGACGGATCTTCGTGCGCCACGAGACGTTCGTTGGTGAGTTTATTCACCACCTCTCCGCTTACGGTCCCCGTTGCCGCCGACATTACGGCATCGGTATCGAGCAGATTGCATACGAGCGTATCGTCCGCGGCGTTTTCTTTTATACGCACCTCGAGCGAATATTTATACGTTCTGCTCTTAGCTTCCCCGTAGTATATCGGAAGGCAGCTTTCTATCTCTTCCGTACTCGGCACCTGATCTGCGTTCACGTCGTAATGCAGATCTTTTCTGACTTCGCCTTGCTTCAGGCCCGTGACCGCATCGTAAAGCGTATATACGTATTCGAAATTCGCGGACATATATTCGTCGAATTCGGGTGCGTCCACGTTCGATCCGTCAGCAGCAAGCGCTACCCCGTTCAGCGTTCCGCCGTGACAAGCCGCCGCGGTATAAAGCACTTGCAGATAATTATCCAAAGCCTTTTCGGGAAGTATCTGATTGCTTTCCGCGTCTACCGACAGAGTATTCAGTCCTGCGGGTACATCCGAACCGTCCTTATACTTAGCAGCCGACGAGATCACGCTGACGAGATGAGAATCGAACTGAGTTTCCGCATTGTTATAACGGTTATAAGCGCTGACGGCAAGCGTCGTATTACGCTGCTCATCGGTGAGTCCGTCATACAAGGCGCCTATCGCATTGAGCTTGTCGTATATCTCACGGGTGTTGGTTATCTCTTCGGGGAGCGCGTCCACAGCGCCTATAAAAGCGCTTATCGCATTGCAATCGGTACGATCCTTGTCCAGCTCCGTCTTAGCCGCGTCTACAGCCTCCACTCCGGAAGAGTAGCCGAAGTCATCCGTAAGCACGGCATAAAGCGCTTCCGCAGCATTCACTGCTTCTTCAAGCTCCGTAATGTTCAGCGCCGTCTGAACGTTCACCGCGTCAACGGCAACGATGAAATCCTTCTGCGCTTTTATCTCCGGAAGTTTTGCGCTCGCGGAATCGTACTTTGCCTTTACCTCGGTATAAGAAGCCTTATCCGCCTCGGGGATCTTTTCGTAAACTTTCGCCGCTTCATCGAGCTTGCCCGCGAGTTTGTCATAGCTCATCGGATCGGCAAGCAAGGATTCAGCATCCGACACGAACGAAGTGAATTCATAGCCGTATCTGACTCCGTCGTATCCCGCATGCAATCCTTCGAGAACGGCGAGTTCGTCGGCAAGCACGACGTCGTTCGTAAGGTTGAGCGCCGCGGCGGCGAGCCGTGCCTGTTCTGCGGCGTCGAGCGCGGCATTTACCGTCTCGTCATATGCCACTTCCCCCTGACCGAACGCCGTTTCGTATGCAAGATCGGCGGCAGCCGTCTTATCTTCCATGTCCTTTATGACAGCGTCTATCGCCGCCTTGGATTCAAGCCGCGTCTTGAGTTTTTTACGCGCGTCGGACACGATCTCCG
>USNB01000053.1 GCA_900555875.1 uncultured Eubacteriales bacterium | reverse complement strand
AAGGATATTCGAAGCCCCCGCCGCGGTAATAATTTATCGTGGTCGTGCCCATTTCGCCCGTCTCTTCGTCATAGTAATACTCGAGATCCGCCGCTATATTGCCTCCCATATGCGTCTGCGATATATAAGTCCTGCCGGTCTCCTCTTCCGCCCCGGGGAAACTCGCAGTATCCGGAGCCACGGTTTTCTGGAACGCAACCATCAAACCCAATACCTGATCTGCGGCATAAGACGGATCACGATCGAAACCGCTCCAATCATATGTCACCGCGTAAGTTCCGATGAGCGATTCGGATTCGTACTCTTCCATGAGCGCGAGCTGGAGGCGGCTGTAAGTAAAGATATCGCTTATGTACGAATCGGTATTGTTATATACTTCGCCGGTATCGGGTATCGCCGAATATATGAGAGATCTTATCTCATCCAACGAAGCGCCGCCGTCCGCAGGATCGCCGTATGCCGCTGAAAAAACCGCTGCCGACGGCGCAATGGCAGTTTTATGTTCGGCTATCCCGCGGGATATCCCGTCATACGTAGCCTTCGCCGCGTCCGTCTGCGCAACGAACTCCGCTATGTTCCATCGCTCGTCCGATCCCGACGGTCCGGGATCGGAAGTCCCGCACGCCGCCGTAACGCACATCATCACCGCGGCAGCCATCGCCGCTACGGTAAGCATCGCTCTTTTCGCTTTTTTCATATCATCTCTCCCTCCATTCCCTTTATATAATTAAAGTATACTCGTTTATGCGTGACCTGTCAAGTTCTTTATATCGCAAGACTCCCACCGCCGGGAAACAGACGGCGCAGAACGTGGCTTATGGCATGGGTCGGCGGGTGAGCGTACTTCCGTCGCCGAGCAATGCGGCACGCGTGAGGCGGAGTAAATGGCCGCTTGCCGAGAGCGCGCAGAGTGCCGCTTGAGACGCGCAGGACGCAGGGCGGTAACGTAACCTTTATGCAGCCCCTTCACCAAGCTGTGATACAAAAAACAGCCCGAAGGCTGTTTTTCGTTATGTTATATCCTGTCCGTTTTCGGTTTACTGTTTGACCGGAGACTTCCTGCGCGCAAGCTCGCGTATGCGTTCGGCGAGACGTTCGCGATGACCGCTCATGAATATGCGGCGGTCGGCTTTGCAGATACGCTGCGCGGCAAAACGTCCGGTTATTATCGCGGGAGGCAGTCCGCCGCTCTGGAAAATGCACTGTCCCGAAAGGATGAACCCGTCAAGTCCGCGTATCGTTCCCTTCTGCATGAGCTGTTTGCCCGTTGAGGTATGGACGAAGCCCTGGAACGAGCCGTGGCGCGTATTGAGGTAACGCTCATACGTGCACGGAGTAATGACGTCGATAGTCTCGAGCGTGCCCGCGAGAGAGGGATAGCGTTCGCATATCTTATCCATTATCTCGGCGGCGATACGCGCCTTTTCCGCTTTGTAAGTACCGCGCGTCTTGCGGTTCTTCCACCAGAAATACATATCGTCGTCGCCTAGGATCTGCACCTGAAGAACGGTCGAACCGTCAGGGCACTTGAGCGTGGGATCATAGGAATAGTTCCGTATCGCAACGCCCGCGTACTCCTTGTCTATCGTTACGGGAGAGCGCAGCATCCCGTGCAGACCGAGGGGGAATTCCTCCTGCGTCAGTTTGCGGCTGCACTTGTATGCGGCGATAGTCATCGTATATATCGGATACTTGCGCGTGTCGGCAAGGCGTTCGTCCATCTTTCTGACCTTATACGCGCCGCGAAGCAGCTTTTTCAGGCAATGCTCGGCAGCGGTCGTGGACACCACCCAATCGGAATACAGCTTCATGCCGCTGACAAGCTCGACGCCTACAGCGCGGTCGTTCTCGATAATGACGCGCTCGACCTCGCTGTTATAGCGGACGACGCCGCCCAGCTCGGTAAAGTAGTCAGCCATGCGACGGCTCATCGCCTCGCTCCCGCCTATCGGGATACCGCCGTCCTTGTTCATGACGTGCGAAAGCATGTAAAGCATGCTCATCAGGTTGTAGCCGGGAGCCATATAATTGGCGAACAGATAGCGGATGTATTTGTTCTTGAAGCGCTTGCCGTACTCCACGCAGTCCACTTTGCTGTACTTGGCAACGTGATAGTAATCTCCCGCCATCGTCAGCCCCACCTTGAGCAGACGGAATATGCTCATCATATCCACGGGTTTATCGACAGATCCTTCTATCCTGCGGAAACGCTTTATCATGCGGACGAGCTTCTTTATCTCCTTCGCATCCTCGGGAGCGAAAGCGAGCAATTCGGTCTCGAACTTATCTATATCCGCATATACCGTAAGCTTTTTGCCGTCCGGGAAATCGAACACCGAAAAAGTCTCATGGAAAAAGATCTCCGTATTCTCTTCGAGAGCATGCGTCTCGCGCCAGAACTCATAATACGGATTGCCGGGTTTGGAACCCACCAGCCAATGTATGCAGCCGTCGATATAGCAGCCTTTGCGTTCCCAGCCCACGCATGCGCCGCCGGGAATGGAATTCTTTTCGAGTATCTCGACGCGGTATCCGCTTTTGAGAAGATAGATACCTGTGGCAAGGCCGGATACGCCCCCGCCGATTATGATCACCTTTCTGTCCGTCATTACTTCCTCTCCGAATATATTCCGTAATATAGTAATACCCGAATATAAACCGATTATTAATTATCGACGCGAAAACTTTATTTTATTTGATTTCTTCGCCGGACGGACGGCGTCCGTGCGTGCCGGTCCGGGGTCATACCGCCGTAAAACCCACGATATCCGCGTTTTTACGAAAATATTACAAATTGTTTACATCGTTGAAACAACTTCCGCATGACAAACGGCGCGGAATGCGTTATAATATATGCGAAAGAAGCCGATAACGTCCTTTGCGCAAAACTCCGACAGAGCACTGCGCGGCGGACGGACTTCATTCAAAACGCGCAGGGGGGAACGCACAGAATGTGCGCCTTGCGCAGGGCGAATATCCTCTCCCTCCGGGGAGTTACATAGCCTGTTACAACTTGCGCTATACCTTAAAGCGCAGTTCCCTTTTCCGGGCATCGTCTTACGGCGGTGCCTTTTTTTGCGCGGACGGCTGGGCGGAACCGGGCGGCGGCTCCGCTGCAGGCGGCTCGTTCCGGCGCCGCAAGACCGCGGTATCGCGCCATGAACGCCTTTTACCGCGCCGGGCGCCTAATATGGTTGACAATCGGATGCGATCCGTTGTATTATTATATGTAAACAAAATTTTACCGAACAAGAGGTATACAGTATGGAAAACCGTTGGGAACTGAATAAGAATCTGGCTCAGATGCTCAAGGGCGGCGTGATAATGGACATCACCACGCCCGAACAGGCGCGCATCGCGGAGGAAGCGGGCGCGTGCGCGGTCATGGCACTCGAGCGCATACCCGCGGATATTCGCGCCGCGGGCGGCGTCTCCCGCATGAGCGATCCCAAAATGATCAAAGGCATCCAGGACGCGGTGTCTATACCCGTCATGGCGAAATGCCGTATCGGACATTTTGCCGAGGCGCAGATACTGCAGGCGATCGAGATAGATTATATCGACGAATCCGAAGTGCTCTCTCCCGCCGACGACGTCTATCATATAGACAAGACCAAGTTCGACGTTCCTTTCGTATGCGGAGCAAAGGATCTCGGAGAAGCTCTCCGCCGCATCAACGAAGGCGCGAGCATGATACGCACCAAGGGCGAGCCGGGCACGGGCGACGTCGTGCAGGCAGTACGCCATATGCGCAAAATGATGAGCGACATCCGCCGCCTCACCTCCTGCGCGGAGGACGAGCTGTTCGACGAAGCAAAAAAGCTTCAGGTCCCTTATGACCTCGTGCTTTACGTGCACAAGAACGGCAAGCTCCCCGTTGTCAACTTTGCTGCCGGCGGCATAGCTACGCCTGCGGACGCTTCCCTCATGATGCAGCTCGGCGCGGAAGGCGTATTCGTGGGCAGCGGCATATTCAAGTCGGGCAATCCCGCAAAGCGCGCCCGCGCGATCGTACAGGCAGTCACCAATTACACGGACGCGAAGCTCATCGCAAAGCTCAGCGAGGATCTCGGCGAAGCTATGGTCGGCATCAACGAGCAGGAGATCGAACTGCTCATGGCGGAGCGCGGCAAGTAATATGCGCATAGGCATATTGTGCCTTCAGGGCGCATTCATCGAACACATCGATATGCTCGAACGCCTGGGCGCCGAAACGGCAGAGATCAGGCAGAAGCGCGATCTTTCGCGTTCGTTCGACGGGCTGATCATACCGGGCGGCGAATCCACCGTCATGGGCAAACTGCTCGGCGACCTCGGCATGACGGATACCGTGCGCGGCATGATAACGGACGGCATGCCGGTGTTCGGCACCTGCGCGGGGCTTATACTTCTCGCCCGCAGCATAGCTAACGATCCGCACGTGTATCTCGGTACCATGGACATATGCGTGCGCCGCAACGCATACGGCAGGCAGCTCGGCAGCTTCGCATGCACCGCGGAGATGAAGGGAGTCGGCTCCATCCCCATGACCTTTATCCGCGCTCCGTATATCGAGAGCGTGAGCGGGAGCGCCGAAGTTCTTTCCGTCGTAGACGGGCATATAGTCGCCGCCGGACAGGGCAAACAGCTCGTGACCGCTTTCCATCCCGAGCTTACGGACGACACGCGCGTGCACGAGCACTTCCTCGGCATGATAAGCGGAAAATAAAACCGTAACATCATAAACTCCGCCTTGCGCTTCATGCGCACGGCGGAGTTTTTCATTTCATACGATCTACATCAACTCGTCGGGAGAACAGCCGAGATATGCGCACAACGTCAGTATATCCGACGCCAGCGGCTCTCCGCCCGTCTTCCACACCCTGATATGCGTACTCGTCAGCCGGGTCCTGCGGATAGTCAGCGGCAGGGTCTTTCTGTATTTCGCAAGCACCGCGGGCAGACGCTTACAGAAATCGCGCGGCGGCGCGTATGCCGCCGGTACGCCGCGTTCGTCCGACGTTCCGAGAAGATATGCGGCAGATACGCCGAACAGACGGCAAAGCGCGATCAGATTGGTAAGCGACGTATCCGCACGGATGATCCCCTCGGGCGACATCCATATCGCGAGCGATTCGACAGGGATCCCCGTCGCGTGCTCGAGGTCTTCCGCCGTCATACCGCGCTCCGCCATGAGCGTGCGCAGCCGTTTTCCGAATTTCATAGATACCATTTTATCTGAAAGAAGGCTCTCTGTCCCAATTGGATATGCGCGAAGGATCCAGCCCAGCGGAGGCATATGCATCATACGCCGAAAAATCCCCCACGCGCGACGGATCGTGCGCGTCCGACGAACATATGAACTCGCATCCGGTGTCGTAAAGCGTCGTGAGATCCTCTGCCGTCAGGCACATCGATTTACTGTTCAGCTCGATATATACGCCCAGACGGGCGGCTGCTTCTCCGAGAACTTTAAGATCCACTCTGCAGCTCCGCATGGGATGAGATATGACCCCTATGCGATACGACTCCATCGCGCGGATATATGCATCGGTATTTTTGGCTATGCGCTTTGCCGTAAACTTGGTCGGGACCGTCATGTTGGGGATCCAGAAAGTAAAAAAATCATGTACGGACGACGGCACCCGCGCAAAGTGAAACCCGCATATGACGAAGTCCAGCCGCCTGCAGAAACCGTCCGGCAGATCGACATTCCCGCTGCCGCCGAGAAGATTGGTCTCCACTCCCGCAAGTACTTTTATTTCAGGGTGTGCCGCACGGCTCGCGGCAACGTCATTCATGAACGTCTCGAAGTCTTCGGGATTGAGACTGTCGGGATAACCGCTGATACCGTGGTCGGTCACGGCAACGGCGCGCAGTCCCTTCGCGACCGCCGCACGGACATTATCCTCCACGCTCCCCTTGCCGTGTGAATAGACAGTATGCGTATGGTAGTCCCCGTAAAACATAGATTTAGTATAGCACACAATTATGCCTTTGTCACCGATTTGAATAACTTTTACGATAAATGACAAAAAACTCACAAATGGCGCGCTCATCGGTGACGTGACGCGTTAGTATTTTAGGCGTTCGCGTTAGTATTTTATTAAATGAAGTCGGATAAGGATAGCCTGCCCGGCGTTTTCTTTTTATATGGAGCTGTCGATGACAGTTTCACTCCACCATTCCGGGGCGTAAACGCCCCACCTCCCCTTCTTGCCGAAGGGGAGGCGAGAAATAATGACCGCGCAAACGCGCGAAAAATCAATAAATTACGAGCGACAGCGAGTCTAAAATGCCTTCCCTAATTGCCATAGGGAAGGTGGCGAGCACTAAGCCTCTTATTGAGGCGGCTGCGAGCCGGATGAGTGGAGTGTAACTACAATTATAAGGTCGGAATTTACAAGTTTGTCGGCGTGCTTCCCGCGCGGATGGGCGAAGCGCAAGGGCGCGGGTCAATGTCAGGAATATCGGCTTGCGATGTATGTTTCACTCCACTCACCCTGTCCGTCGGTCGCGCTTTCAGCGCTTTACGACGGACATCCCTCCCTTTGGCAAAAAGGGAGGGCTTATGCTTGTGCCGCGCCTTTCGGCACAGCTATTTAATAATTTACGAGCGCGAAGCAAGTCCGATATGCTTTCCCATAGACAACCAGGGAGGGCTTATACCTGCCATGCGAATGCGCGGTCAACTTTATCGGAGGTGGGTAGGCGGGATTTCAATAAAGCGTAACCGCGTCACGTCCCGGACGTGCGCGTCCTCTTTATGAGGACCCTCCCCGGAAAAAACTCGCTCGCTCCCGCCCCATCACGAGAAATTTACCGCAGATCTCAGCCCGTAGAGCCGAAGCCGCCCGTACGAGAGGCGGCGGCGGAGTCATCGTCCGTCAGGTAGTACTTGAGGAATATCCCCTGCGCAAAGCCCTTGCCCGCCTCGACGACGAGGTCGCGCGTGCCGTTGTTCGTCATTTTTATCATGATATGCCCCTCGTTTTCCGCGCCGTAATAATCGGCGTCTATTATGCCTACCGTATTGTCCAGCGCAAGACGATACTTGAAGCCCAGCCCCGAGCGCGGGAATATCGCGAGGAAGCGATCGCCGTCCATGCGACAGCGTATGCCCGTAGGCACTTTGATCGTGCCGCCTGCGGGCACGGACAGCGTAACGGGTGCAAAAAAGTCGTAACCCGCGCTGCCCGCCGTCGCGCGGACGGGCAGTTTTATGCCGTCGTAAGCGGACGCGTCGCCGCCGTCGGCGATGTACCGATCGCGGCTGACCTTTTCGAAATAATTGCTCATAAATTTTATCCTCCTTTTATGCGCGTAGGTCACGCTTCCACGCGCACGCTGCTCCCGCGGGAGCCTTTTTCCACGGTTATCCGGCGGTCGATACGCTCTTTCAGTCCCTCGACGTGCGAGATCACGCCGACCAGCCTGTTCCCGCACGCAAGTTCCGAAATGATATCCATCGCCTTATCCAGAGACTCGGGATCGAGCGTACCGAATCCCTCGTCTATGAACATGGTATCCAACTGCACGCCGCCCGAATAATTCTGCACCACGTCGGACAACCCGAGCGCGAGCGCAAGCGACGCTTTGAACGATTCGCCGCCCGAAAGCGACCGCACCGTGCGCGTCCTGCCCGTCCACGCGTCGTACACATCCAGCTCCAGTCCGGATTTGAAACGGTTATCCGCCGCCCGCTCCTGCCTGACGAGCACGTACCGCCCGTCCGTCATCACCCGCAGACGCTTGTTCGCCTCGGCGAGTATCATGTCGAAATATACCTGCTGCGCATACACCTCAAAGGACACCTTGCGCTGACCCTTCATCTCGCCGTTTGCCACGTCGGACAATTCCTTGAGCGCCGACACGAGCTTTTCCTTTTCAGCCAACGCCGCGCGGCGAGCACGATAGTCGTCCAGCGCCCGCTCCGCGCCGTCCAGCTCCGCCGCGAGCTTCTCCGGAGCGAAAAAGAACAGCTTTACACTGAGATAAAGCAGCGCAAGGGCCATGATCATCGTGAGCG
>USNB01000052.1 GCA_900555875.1 uncultured Eubacteriales bacterium | reverse complement strand
CTCAACGCGACGGTGGGCGTCATACAGGAGAAAAAGGCAGCCGACGCGCTGGACGCTCTCAAGAACATGACTGCGCCTAACGCCAGGGTAATGCGCAGCGGAGAAGAGAGCATAGTTCCGGCGAGTGAGCTGGTACCCGGCGATATCGTATATCTCGAGGACGGAACGATAGTTCCCGCCGATATACGTATCATAAACGACAATAACATGAGCGTGCAGGAAGCGTCGCTTACGGGCGAGAGCGTTCCCGCGGCAAAGGACGGACCCACCGTGCTGCCCGAAGATACTCCGCTTGGCGACCGCGTCAATATGGCGTATTCGTCGTCCGTCGTTATGTACGGCAACGCGAAGGGCATAGTCGTGGGCACGGGCATGAATACCGAGGTCGGAAAGATCGCGGATATGCTCAAGACCCAGGACGAATCCGCCACGCCCATAAAGCGCAAGCTCAATTCCGTGGGTAAGATACTGACGGTGATAGGTCTTGCCGTGTGCGTCATCATAATGATAATAGGCTTTGCCCGCGGCGGCAGGTCGTGGGAATCGCTCGTCCTGCTCGGCATATCGCTTGCGATATCCATAATCCCCGAGGGACTGCCTGCGACGGCTACCATAATCATGGCGTTCGGCGTGCAGCGCATGGCGAAGAAGAACGCGCTCGTCAAGAGCCTGCCCGCGGTGGAGACGCTGGGCGGCGCGACAGTGGTCTGCTGCGACAAGACGGGTACGCTCACTCTCAATCGCATGACGGTCACGCATATAGCCGTCGGGCGCGACTTCGAGAGAAGGAGAGCCACCGCGGCGGACGACATCAAGTCGGAGCACGATGTCGCAATGTACCGCGATCTTGTACGCGGCTGTGCGCTGTGCGGCAACGCGCACTTCGATCCCGACCGCCCGGGCGAGACGATGGGCGATCCCACCGAAGGCGCTCTCATCAATTTCGCGCTCGGTTTCGGCATAGACGCGGACGACTACCGCGAGGAACATGAAAAGCTGTTCGAGCAGCCCTTCGATTCCGACCGCAAGCGCATGACGGTGCTCTGCGATATGTCGGACGGCTCCGAAAAACGTAAACAGCCGTATACCGCATACATCAAGGGCGCGGTAGACGAGATGCTGCCGCTGTGCACGCGCATCCTTACGGAGACGGGCGAGCGTGAAATGACGGACGCCGACCGCGAACGTATACTCGCGCTGTGCAACGACATGAGCAACAACGCGCTCCGCGTGCTCGGTTTCGCCGTGCGCCGGATAGATACCGTACCCGAGGACGAGACGGCTGACCTCGAAGAGGACATGACTTTCGTGGGCGCTACGGGTATGATGGATCCTCCGAGAAAGGAGGTGATCGGCGCGGTGGACGCCTGCCACGACGCGGGCATACGCGTCATCATGATCACGGGCGACCATAAGGTCACCGCGATGGCGATCGCGAAACAGCTGCATATCTTCCGCGAAGGCAATACCGTGATAGACGGCAGGGAGCTGGACGAGATGAGCGACGAGCAGCTTGCCGAACGCATAAAGACGGCGGCGGTGTTCGCGCGCGTTTCGCCTTCGGATAAGCTGAGGATAATCAAGGCGCTGCGCACGCACGGCGAAGTGGCTGCGATGACGGGCGACGGCGTGAACGACAGCCCTGCGCTCAAAGAGGCGGATATCGGCGTTGCGATGGGTATCACGGGTACGGACGTCGCCAAAGACGCCGCGGACATGATACTCCTCGACGATAATTTCACGACGATAGAACATGCCATCCGCGAGGGACGACGCGTATACCGCAACATACAGAAGGTCATACAGTTCCTCGTCGCCGGCAATATAGCGGAGATTCTCACGCTCTTCCTTGCGTTCTGCTTCGGCTGGCCCGATCCCATACTTGCTATCCACATACTGCTCATCAACCTTGCGACGGACTCGCTCCCCGCGATAGCTCTGGGCGTGGATCCCGCGGACCGCAATGTGATGAAGGTGCCGCCCGTCAAGAGCGGAACGCTGTTCGAGCGCGGCGTGATATTCCGCATAGCGCTCCACGGCGCGTTCATAACGATATCCGCGCTCGCGGCGTATTGGATAGCCGAGTCGAGTTACGGCACGGATCCCGCAGAAACTCACGCGATAGCCATGACCATGACGTTCATGGTGCTCGCGCTCTCGCAGCTCGTGCACGCTATCAATCAGCGCTCCAATTACGACAGCGTGTTCAGACCGGGGCAGGGGCATAACAAGTTCCTCTACGGAGCGATGGCGGCTTCGCTGCTCATCATAGTTTTCGTGTCTTTCGTGCCCGGAGTGATGGATTTCTTCTCCCTCGTATATCTCGAGTGGTATCAGTATCTCATCGTGCTCGCGCTCGCGGTGTTCCCGCTCGTGGCAGTGGAGATCAGCAAGATATTCATACGCCTCTACCGCAAACGCACGTCTCAAGCGAAGTGACGATATGATATTTAACGATAAAAAGCCGGACTTTCCTCATAAAAGTCCGGCTTTTGCCGTTGCCTCGTCCGCTGCGTGCCAAATCGCTTGACATTTTTGTGACAGAAGTTTATAATAAACCAGACGGTCGGATGTCTTAATGATCGAGTCGGACTGCTCATGGCGGTATATGCGGATGTGGCCTAATGGTATGGCATCAGCTTCCCAAGCTGAGGGCTGCGGGTTCGAGCCCCGTCATCCGCTCCAGGCATGGAACGGGCGTCGTTTCCGAACGGCGTCCTTTTCCGTTTCTCACGAAACGGAGAGCTGCCGGCGAGGATGCGAGGAGATATGGGTAGAGAGATACAGAGCGGTAAGAACACGCGCACCGTGACGCTGACGGTGACCGAAAAATGCAACCTTGCTTGCACATATTGTTACGAGCACCACAAGTCGGCCGCGGACATGACTTTCGAGACGGCGAAGCGCATCATCGACGGCGAGCTGCGCGAGCGGACGCCCAAGGAGAATACATACATCGAGTTCTTCGGCGGCGAACCATTCATGAATTTCGGGCTCATAAAGCAGGTGTGCGATTACGTGCGTTCCTTTTATAAAGGTAAACTGCGTTTCCATGCGTGCACGAACGGCACGCTCGTCCACGGCGAAGTGCAGGAATGGATACTCGCGAACAAACGCGATTTTTCGGTCGCACTGTCCGCCGACGGTACGAAGGCGGCGCACGACATCAACCGCTCAAACAGCTTCGACGATATCGACTTCCGCTTTTTTGTCGAGAATTTTCCCGAACAGCCCGTTAAGATGACCGTGTCCAAAGAGACGCTGCCCATGCTCGCCGAAGGCGTGATATACCTGACGGAGCTGGGCTTCGAGATCTCGTGCAACCTCGCATACGGCATCGACTGGAAGGACGGAGATAACGTGCGCGTGCTCGAAGAGCAGCTCGACAAACTCATCGATTGGTATCTTGCGCATCCCGAAGCCAAGCGCTGCCGCATGCTGGACTATATGATAGAGGTGCTCGCGCGTCCGAGCGCGGACGGCCGTCATACCAAATACTGCGGTACGGGCACCGCAATGGTGTGCTACGGCACGGACGGGAAGGCGTACCCCTGCCAATTCTTTTCGCCGCTGTCGGCGGGCGATAAGGCGCTGACGACGGACGAGCTTGCGCTCGGCGAGGAGTACGACATGTCGCGGCTGCCCGAAAAGTGCGCGAAGTGCTACTGCCTGCGCATATGCCCGAGGTGCTTCGGCAGCAATTATCTCGCGACAGGCGACATCTATACGTCGGACGACGACCTGTGCGAGCTGAACAAGACTATGTTCCGCGCTACGGCGAAGCTCAAGGCGCTCGAATGGGAGAGGGGGATGCTCTCGCTCGGCGAAGAGGACGAACAGGCGCTGATACGCAGCGTGCTCGAATTGCAAAAGATCTGAGGAGGATAAATATATGATGAAACTTACGGACGAATTGATCGCGAAGCTGAAAGGCCGCGTCACGGAAGCGAAGCTCGCGCCCGTAGGCGAATATGTCGCTTACGATTGCAGCTCCGACTGTTACGGCGGATGCCAGTACACATGCAGCGGCAGCTGCGGCAGCAGTTGCTCGGGCAGTTGCGAGGGCGGATGTTACGGTTCGTTCTCCGGCGACGGCGGCGGAAGCGGCGGCGGCTGGTAAACCGATGCGCACCGACGGACTGCCGCTCGATTGTACTGCGGTGACCATTTCCGGGAGCAGGACGATCGCCCGCAAGTCATATTTTTCGGCGAGCGGACCTGCCGATACGGGAGTGCCGCCGTTCGACGGATTGTGCGGGGAAGGTTTGCTGCGGCTGTTTTCTTACGGAACGGACGATCTCGGCAACGTCAAATACGACTTCGAGATAACGCGTGAGTTCCTTGCCGTATGCGCCGAGGTGTGCGCGCATCACGATTTTTTCGACGTCCGCCGAATAGCGGAAGCGGATGCGCTGCTGAAAAATTGCGGCGCGAAAGCGGGGAAGATACTCGGGCTGAAGACGTCGGGCGACGCGGTGGGGAACATCTGCGTATATTTCCGTGCGGACCTGCCCTGCACGCGCCCCGATATATCCGACGTCGTGCGCGAGGTCTCGATCGCGGCCGGCGTAAAGGAAAGTCACGACTGTTCGCTCCCGCAGGGCGAGCACGCGAGGCTGTACCTCGTCGCACTCGACTTTTCGCGCGAGTGGCGTAAAGCTAAATTCTATTTCAGGTTCGACGGCAGATATCCGCCGGAGAGCATCGCTCGCTGCCTTGCCGGTACGGAGAGCCATGCGCCCGCCGTCGCGATCTTAGAGCAGCGCCCGCTTGTTGCGTGCCTTGCCGTGGCGCTGTCGGGCGACGCGGAAACGTATAACCTTTATTTTCCGCCTTTGACGGATGATAAAAGACGACTTATGTGAATAAAAGACAGATGCGCGTCCCTTTGCGGGACGCGCATCGTTTTATGTTTTATTCTTTTATGCGGCGATCATTTCGCGATCACTTTCTTCAGCTCGGCGAAGCGGGGAACGCCGCTGACGAACTCGGGAGCGTGCTCGCCTTCGATGAGGGGAAGGATGTAATCGAGGAAGCTCTTCTCGATCATGTTGCCGTCCTTATTGATGTACTCTGCGGGCAGCTTCTTCTCGGTGTTCGCGCACTCGGAGAGGGGGAACTCCTCGATCGTGGTCTCATACTTGCTTCCGGACTTGCGCACGACGCCCACCATGATGTTGGACTTGCCGTCCACTGCGGCTTTGACTGCCGCGCAACCCTCGGCATACGCTTCTTCGACGTCCACCTTGGATGCGATGTGTGCGGCGCAGCGCTGCATGAGTGAGAACTCTATCGCGCGGTACTTGGTATCTATGTGGTTGCGGAGGTGCGAAACGAGGAAGGATGCGGTGCCGCCCAGCTGTACGTGACCGAACGCGTCCTTCTTCGCGTCTGCCACCGCATACTCTGCAATGAACTTGCCGTCCTTGTCGTGGATGCCCTCGCTGACCGCTACTATGCACTTGCCGTTCTTTTCAAATACCTTCTTGACATCTGCGGTGAACTTGTCGAGGTCGAAGTCCGTTTCGGGAACGTAGATGAGGTCGGGACCGTGACCCGCGTAGGTCGCTACGGCGGACGCGGCGGTGAGCCAGCCCGCGTGACGGCCCATTATTTCGATGACGGTGATCATGCCTTTATCGAACACGCGCGCGTCGAGGTCTATCTCCATGCAGGTGGTAGCGATGTACTTTGCCGCGGAAGCATAGCCGGGGCAGTGGTCGATGCCGTAAAGGTCGTTGTCTATGGTCTTGGGAACGCCGACGACGTTGCACTCATAACCGTGCGCGTTCACGAACTCGCCGATCTTGTTGCAGGTATCCATCGAATCGTTGCCGCCGTTATAGAAGAAGTACTTGACGTTGTGCTTCTTGAACACTTCGAGGATGCGGAGATAGTCCGTCTCGTCGTCGCGGTAATCCTTGAGCTTATAGCGGCAGGAACCGAGCGCGGAAGAGGGGGTGCCGAGCAGTCTGTGGATCTCTGCGGGATCTTCCTTGCCCATATCGTACAGCTCGTCGTTCAGTATGCCCACAACGCCGTGAGCCGCGCCGAGCACCTGGGTGATCTCGCCGTGCTTGAAAGCCTCTTCGAAAACGCCGCATGCGCTGGCGTTGATGACGGACGTGGGACCGCCCGACTGTGCAAACAAAAGTGCGCCTTTGAGATTTTTCATGTATATTCTCCTTGGAACTTTTTATTTCCACAATATTTTAGCACTTTCCGCTCCGATTTGCAAGCAAAAACAACGTATACGGCAGAATGTAGTTGCGGACGTCTGACGGCGGCTCCCGATCCGCTCGCGGCAGCGTGCGTTTCGTCCGCGCGGCGGCGGGCGACGAGTTCTGCATATCGCTCATGTGACGGATTTGTGTCGTATTGTGACGGTATCGGAGAATTACGGCGGGAGATATTGACAGCGGGTCATGGTTTGCGTTATTATCATATATATGATCAACGATTCCGCACGGCGGAAAATGGAGGAGATTTATTATGAGGAAGGCTATTGTCGCCGTACTTGCTGCGGCGCTGATGATCGGTACGGTGGCGGCATTTGCCGCATGCGGCGTGAACGGTTCGCCCAAGAGCGTTGTCAGAGCGTCGCTTGACGCTACGGTATCTTTAGATTTTGCCAAGCTGGTAGACGTCATGTATTTTGAAAACGCCGAAGATAAGGATACCTACAAGGAACAGCTTGAAAAGGAAATGAGCGAATCGGAAGACGGGTCGATCTCCGTGAGCGGTTCTGTCACGAAGTTTGAATTTTCTTCCGAACCCG
Organism: uncultured Eubacteriales bacterium; assembly: GCA_900555875.1. GTDB lineage: Bacteria > Bacillota > Clostridia > Christensenellales > Pumilibacteraceae > Protoclostridium. The sequence goes on along the minus strand of USNB01000052.1, from coordinate 1,265 downwards.
TTTCGGACGAGGAACTCGAAACCGTGAAGGCGGCGTATCCCGGCATAGAGATCGAGGCGGCGGAAAAATATACCGTAACGTATTCCGCCGATGTCAAGGTGACGATCACGCTGGGCAACGTAAGCACCGAGACGGACGCTTCCGTCGAAGACGAAGAGACGGACGGCATCGTCTACAAAGTGGCGGGGAATTGGTATGCGGACATAGTGCCCGATCTTTCGCAGCCGGCGGAGTGATCGGTCATTGCGCGGTACAAGCAAAAAAGAGGAAGCCGAACGCTTCCTCTTTTTTACTTGTCCGATCGCGCAGCGTCAACGCCGGGTGTTTTTCCCCGGGAGGAGCGTTACGCGTTCGGACGAAGCGCATCGGGCGCGAGGATATGGTTGACAATCCGGTTCGGATTGTGATATCATTAACGCTAAGGAGAAGGAAATGCCCGTTATCATACCGTCGGCGCTGCCGGCAAGAGAAATACTCGAGAAAGAGAATATATTCGTCATGGCGGACAGACGGGCGAAGTCGCAGGAGATCCGTCCGCTGTCGATAGGCATACTCAATCTTATGCCCAACAAGGAGGAGACGGAGCTGGAGCTGCTTCGTCTTATATCGAACACGCCGCTGCAGGTGGAGATCACGCTGCTTCAGACGGCGTCGTACAGGGCAACTCATACGCCGGAGGAGCATCTGAAGGCGTTTTATATGACGTTCGACGAGGCTTACGCCGCGGGGCGGAAATTCGACGGCATGATCTTTACCGGCGCTCCCGTGGAGCAAATGAAATTCGAGGACGTCACTTACTGGGACGAGATGGTGCGCATCATGGATTGGGCGCAGCATAATGTCTTTTCGTCCATGTATATCTGCTGGGGGGCGATAGCCGCTGCGTATTACTTTTACGGCGTGGATAAAGTTCCTCTCGGCAAGAAGATAAGCGGCATATATCTTCATCGCAGCATGAAGCGTTCCAATCCGCTCGTGCGCAATTTCGACGAGTATTTCATGGCGCCTCACTCGCGTCATACCGAGGTCGATCAGGAAAAACTGCGCGCGGTGAAAGATCTCGATATCCTTGCGGAGTCCGACGAGGCGGGGGTGTATCTCGCCGCCAGCCGCGACCGCCGCCGCGTTTTCGTGCTCGGCCACGGCGAATACGACTCCGACACGCTGAAAAAGGAATACGAGCGCGACCTCGCGAAGGGCCTGAACCCTGATGTGCCCAAGCACTATTTCCGTAACGATGACCCGTCTGCGGACGTTCTCGTCAC
>USNB01000051.1 GCA_900555875.1 uncultured Eubacteriales bacterium | reverse complement strand
TGGTTTCTTGTCTGTACTGCGCCGGCTGTTATCTGCTGATGTTCGGCAGACTTGCACCCGAAGACGTCATCGGGATCGTAAAGGACATGTGTTCGTTCATAATGAATTATGACGGAGATATCCCGGGGGCACATCCCGATGAGTGCGGTAATTGGCAGGAGCATAATCTGACGGAAGCCAAATATTATATTTCCAGATATCTGCGCGCGCTGCAGACGGAGCGCAATACCGTTTATCCGTCGTAAGCCGGCTGCGGGGTTTTTGCCTGAAGGGCAAAGCGGCGATGCGTTTTCCAGCGCTCTTTCGCCGTTCATTTGATCCCGCCGTTCTGTGTGAACGGCTGCGAGCCATATCCGCACGGTGAAGACCGCTTTTGCTGTATCGGTCTGGTTTTTCGGTATTTTTATGAAAAACGTGCGACGGCTGTCCGCTCGCAGTCAAAAGACCTCCTTAAAGGAGGCCTTTTATATGTTCCGCGTTTGCCTGCAGAAGCGCCATGACTTTTGCGATCACGTCTTCGCAGTCTTCGCGTGCGGCGTAAATGTCGCCCTCCGCTATGTCGAAGCACCATACTTCGGCGGGCGATATGCCGTTTTCGGGAACGAGGATATGATATGTCCGGTCGAGACCGTCCGCTTTGCCGAACGAACCGATAAGTGTATAACCGCGTTTTCCGGTTTCGGTCATAAGCGTGATATGGCTGCCTTTGCCGCGCGCTATGGCGGCGAGAAGTTCACTGTTTCCCATGCGTTTGTTTCCTTGAGTCTGTATTTATCTTAACGATATATACAGTAAGTATACATGTTTGTGCTTTCGTCTGCAAGCGGATAACGCGTATATTGAAATACGGTATTGACAAATGCCGCAACCGATGTTATACTATGGGCAGAGGGGGAAGCGGGCAATGCCCGTTTATATCCGTGGAGGATGTTATGGAAAATATGACGTCGGGCATCGCGCCCGCGGAAGAAGCGCGCACAGAGCGCGGCGTTTCTGCATGCGGAAGGATATCCGCATTGCTTTATCGCGTCGCACCGTATGCGCGTTTTTGTCTTGCCTTGGCAGCAGCAGCGGTGCAGCTCGTAACGTTCATCGTGGCGTTCTGCGATTTGCAGGTGAACATCATGAGCAGTCATGCGGGCTTTCAGCCTGCGATGACCGCGCCATCCGGCGTGAACATACTGTTGTTCGACGCGCTCGCTCTGATGTTCACCGCGCGCACGGAGATGTTTTATGAAGAAGCGCTCGTTGCGCCGTATATTGCGGTGACGGTCATTGGCTTCGCGGCGTGCGCGGCGGTGCTTGTCATGCTTGTGCTCATGCTGTGCGGTCTGCCTGCGTTCATGCGTACGCGCGACGCGTCTCCCGCATTGCGCAAGGCGGTGATAGCCGCATGCGCTGAAGGCGCGTACCTGTTCACTGCGTCGGCAGTGAGCGCGGCATATCCGGCGGGCGAGGCTCTCTCGGCATTCTATCCTACGTTTACGGCGTCGCTGCCGTCCGTCGTCGGCGTGCTGGTCGCGGTGGCGGCGCTTGCCTTATCGTGCGCGCTTGCACGGTATGACAAGGGTGCGCGAAAGGCGACTGCGAAAGAAACATCCGAAACGGCGTGTACGCTGTTCCTGACGGGCATATCGCTTGCTTTGCTTTCCGGCTTGCGCATGTCTTTCTTCGAAATAAGATCGGAAGCCCATGCGATAACCTGTATCATAACGATCGTTATGACGATAGTGACGGCATATCTCCTTATCGTCTCGGTATGTTTTGCGCTGATGCGTACGGCCGGTGGAACGGAACGCGGTATGCCGGAAGCTCTGCGCAATATAACGATATCGGCGAGCGTGCTGCTTCTTCTCGCAACGGCGGCATGCGGTATCATGTCGTTCAACGTTGCTTTGATGCTCATGACTGCGCGTGTGCTTATGCTCGGGGTAACGGGCGCCGTATTCGCCATAAGCGCGGCGGTGAGGTTTACCCGTCGCGAAAAGCTCTCCGAGCGCATAGACGGCGTTCGCGGAAAGTTCATAACCGTATGTATGACGCTCGCGGCGATCGTCGTTGTGATCGGCATGCTGACTTCGTTCTGTACGTTCATGGACATCTCGGGTCTTACGGGAGGAACCGTGGCCGTGACGACCGTAGGCGCGGGACTGCCTGCTGCGCCCTATATGTGCTTTACGCTTATGCACGAAGCTTTCCCCGATATCCCAGAGCTGATGTCCGTCATCGTGTTCGGGTCTTTCGCGGTAACGGCGACTCTGCTGCTCGGTAAATTTGTTTCGGGCGCGATCAAAGCCGTCCCGTCGGCAGTCGTCGGACGGTGCAGGGAACTCGTGCGCAATACGATTTCTCTCATCGCGCTTGCCGCCGTGTCGGTCGCGGTGATGGGAACGCTTGACTTCATCGTGGATACGGGATACAGCGGGGGAGCGGCGTTTATAGGGATAAGCGCGGGAACGGGCATGACGGTCTGTCTCGCGATAGCCGCCGTGCTCGCCGGAGCGGGCGGCGCGGCGTACGTATTGCGGCGCGAAGCGGCGGCGCATGTGCGCGCGCTCGTTTGCGGTGTGCTGTGTTTGTGTTCGTTTGCCGCGCTCTGCGGTTCGAATACGTATATGCTCATGACGGTGTCGGACGTCGGCTCGGGCGGCACCGAGGTCGCAGTGCCTCCTGTTGCGCTCACGTCAGTCTATTCCTTCGTCGCCGCGATATCCGCGGTATTGACGGGCTCGAGCGCCTTTTCGTGTCTTTCCCGCGGCGTCACGGGCAGGCAGGCGTTACCGCTTCTGACGTTTGCCGCGTCCGCGGCCAGCCTTGCCGCTATGCTCGTCATGGCGATAGTTATGGCTGCGGGGTACGGGGAGGCGGAGGGCAGTCTTGCCGCTCTCGCGTCGCCCATAGTCGCGGCAGCGTTCCTTGCCTCCGCGATGATCGTCGGCATCATTGCCCGCAAGACTGTGGTTCCGCCCCGCATTGCCGAAGTTGCATACGACGGCGAATGAAGCAGCCGCAGCCGATGCCGCGCGCCCGCCGTATGCGGTTTCCGTTCGCTTGAAATTTTCTTGAAAAACGAGCTAAATACTCTTGCGCTTATCCCGAGGATATGGTATAATATACCGGTCATGGGGCTATGGCGCAGTTGGTAGCGCGTTTGAATGGCATTCAAAAGGCCAGGGGTTCGAATCCCCTTAGCTCCACCATGAAAAAAACGACGGAATGTCCGTCGTTTTTTTCATGGCGGAGCTAAGGGGTGAGAACCATTTTTACGTTTTACGGAAAGTAAAACGTAAAAATCGGTTCGCATGCGAGCCTTGTGCCTATACGGAGAAAATGAGTCTGTCTTATACAAGCTGCTCGCATCCTGACGCATGTAATGCGGCAGTATCCCCGGGGTAGAACCACGGTGCGTCTTACGAGCGTATCATGAACGGAGAAGCGGAGTCACACCGAAGCAAGTTGCGAGTAACCTGACGCACGCAGTGCGACAGTATCCCCGTGGATAGAACCACGGTTCGCCTTACGAGCGTATCATGAACGGAGAAGCGGAGCCACACCGAAGCAAGTTGCGAGTAACCTGACGCACGCAGTGCGACAGTATCCCACGGTGAGAACCGTTTTTACGTTATGCGGGACGCAGAACGTAAAAACCGGTTCGCCTTACGAGCGTATCCCGAACGGAGAAGCGGAGCAATACCGAAGCAAGCTGCGCGCATCCCGGCGCACAGTGCGGGCAGGATCTCCGGAGATCGCGTGCCCGATTCGTTTGCGTTTACGGAAAAAAGATGGTATGATATGGGTATGAATGAAAAAGTAGGTATTCTCGGCGCAATGGACGCAGAGATCGACGGTATAATATCCGCAATGAGCGCTGTCGAAAAAACGGTTTGCTGCGGATCTGAAATATTCACCGGCAGTATAGGCAAGCGCGATATCGTGCTTGCCAGATCGGGGATAGGCAAAGTGAATGCCGCCTTCGCCGCATGTCTGCTTGCCGGCAGATTCGGCGTTGCGCGCATATATATGACGGGCGTGGCGGGCGGTCTCGGCGGCAGGCTGCATACGTTGGACGCGCTCGTTCCCGACGGATTCGTACAATACGACGTTATAAAACCAGGCGATCCCGACGGATTTATCGATATACTCGGGGACGTCGTTATCCGACCGGACGAAGAGATGTCGTCCGAGCTTGCTTCCGCATGCGGCGGGGTGCGCGGACTGCTTGCGACGGGCGAGAGGTTTGTAGGATCGGCTGATGACAAAGCCGATATCATGTCCCGCTTTCCTGGCGTTCTTGCAGCAGATATGGAGAGCGCCGCAGTTGCGCAGGTGTGCGCGCGTCTCGGCGTGCCGTTCGCCTGTATCAGGATTATTTCCGACGAAGGCGATATATCCGAGTATTATGATTTCAAATACCTGGCTGCCGATAAAGCGGTTTCCGCGTTACTGAATGTACTGAAATAAAAAACAGTGCCCGTCTGTCTGAAGACGGGCGCTGTACGTTTTCGCTTTTATTTCGTGATAAGTTCCGGGTGCGAATATGAACAGAACGCTATCCCTCCGGCGAGATTCCGACATTCGAATCCGTATGCGGACAGCATTCGGCAGGCGATGTAGCTGCGCGTTCCGCTGCGGCAATTTACGTACAGCGGGATCCCTTCGGGCAGCTCGTTCATGCGTGCGCGCAGTTCGTCGACCGGGATATTGATCGCGCGCGAAAAGTGCCCGGACGCGAATTCTCGTGGACTGCGAACATCCAGCATGACGATATCCGAACGTTCGCACAGCGCGGGCAGCTCTTCCGCATGGAACTGTTTTACCAGTCCGTCGAGTACGTTGCATGCGACATAACCTGCGACGTTGACCGGGTCTTTGGCGGATGAAAAGGGCGGGGCATAAGCAAGTTCGAGAGTCGTCAGATCGCGCACGTTCATTCCTGCGCGCAGCGCTACGGCAAGTACGTCTATGCGCTTGTCTGCGCCTTCGCCGCCCACTATCTGCGCACCGAGCAGTTTTCCGGAATCGGGAGTAAACAGCAGCTTTATGAACATTTCTTCGCCGCCCGGATAATAACCGGCGTGTGACGGTGAAAGCGTGACCGTTTTCAGATATCTGATCCCGCGTTTTGCGGCAAGTTTTTCATTCATGCCCGTAACCGCGGCGGTGAGTCCGAATAATCTGATTATGGACGTACCCTGCGTCCCGCGATAAAAATCGTCTCTGCCGCATATGTTGTCCGCGGCTATGCGTCCCTGTCTGTTTGCAGGGCCCGCGAGCGTGATGTTTACCGGTTCGCGGGTTATGAGATCTTCCGTCTGTATCGCATCTCCAACGGCGAATATGTCGGGTGCGGAAGTCGCCATATAACCGTCCGTTACGATCGCGCCTTTTACTCCCGTCTTTATGCCGCATCCGACGGCAAGCGCGGATTCGGGCGCTACGCCGGTAGCAACGAGCACGAGTTCGCCGGCGAATCGTCCTTTGTCGGTAATGACGACTGCGGCATTTTCCGTTTCGTCGATACCGAGCACGCGCACTCCCGTTTTCAGATCTGCTCCGCCGGCGGTGAGTTCGCGGACAAGCATGGCAGACATGTCCGGATCGAGTGTGGGCATGATGCTGCCGCTGCGCTGGAGCAGAGTGACTTTTATCCCGAGCCGGATGAAATTTTCGGCAGCTTCCAGCCCGATGAATCCGCCTCCTATGACGATGGCGTGTTCGGTCCCGGCAGCTTTTGCCCTGTCTGCTATTCGGAATGTGTCCTCCACCGTGCGCATCGTGCAGACCCGTTCTCCGTGAATGCCGGGAACATCGGGCAGGACCGCTTCGGCGCCGGGCGATAGCAGCAGCCTGTCGTAATCTTCCGTGTATTCGCGCCCTGATGACGATTCGCGCACTCTTACGGCGTGGGCTTCGGGATCGACGGATATCACTTCCGTCCCTACGCGCACGTTTATATTATATCGTGCTGCAAACCCCGCAGGTGATTGCAACGTAAGCTCTCGTTTATCCGCTATCACGCCGCCGATATAATAGGGAAGACCGCAGTTCGCATATGATACGTAACCCGTTCGCTCGAATATGACGATCTCTGCGAACTCGTTCAGCCTGCGTATCCTGGCGGCGGCAGTCGCTCCTCCCGCAACTCCGCCTACGATCACTATTTTGGGCGCGTCGACAATGCGTCCGTCGGGCAGCGTGCGGCGGCGTACCGGTTTGCTTTCTTTTTCGAATAATCCTGGGATCTTCATGATGCCGTTCGTTCTCCTTAAAAATCAACGCCGCGGCATATGCCGCGGCGTGCTGCGCGCATCTGCGCATCATTTTTTTTCGTCGAAAAATATATCTATGATGTTTTTGAGGTCGCCGATCATCTTGCCTACGAATTTCTGATCGATCGCCGCACCGTTTTCAATGAGGAATTCGGTATACTTGGTCACGAGGAAGAGGTTGGAGTTGAAACATCTTTTGATGACGAACTCGAGTACCTTGCGTTTGTTCCATTTGAGTATCTTGGCGTTCATGTGCGAAGCGTCGCACGCCACCTGATATTCCTTATATTTTTCTCCCAGTCCGGCGAGATCTTCGAGGAAGCGGAAATTGAGGTTCCACTTCGTCAGCTGCAGATCGGGTACCGCGCCCATCCATCCGTAATTTTCGAAATGATCCACTTCGTTCGCGTTCTTGAGATTGATGCCGAATTTCTTGGTCTTTTCGTCGTAATCCGAACGCGTCCTGTCGTCCATTCGCTCGGGATCGCTGAAACGGTCGAACGTTTCGAATTCTTCGATGACGTCTTTCCCGTACTTGCAAAGCACGGAGATCACGCACTCCAGCTCGTGCAGACTGCGCCACACGACTATGGCTTCTTTTTCCAGCCCCTTTGCCGCGAGCATCATGATCCCCTTGAGCTTGAGGAATGCGGTTTCAAACAGCTTGTATACGGCTTTTGCCGTGCGTTCCTTACTTGCTGCGCTGCCTTTGAGCCCGACGGCGAGCAGGTAATCCAGCAGGATATTGAAGCGGCAATACATCGGGTTGTATTCGTTGATTATGCGTTTCGCGCTGGTCTTGATGTTCTCGAGAATAAATACGGATTCAGCAACGTCTGTGACCAGCCGTGCGCGGTAAGTTTCGTCGCGGGTAACGGCTATGCGTCCAGCATCGTCCGTATTGCAAGTGTATGCATAGTGATACCCGCATATGTACTTGACGATGTCGGGGGCGGGAACGCCGTATAGCGCGGGATTGATCCCTCCCGCAGACAGCCTCGAGCGATACCGCTCGAGCACTTTGACGAACATCTCGGATACAAACGAACGCGGAAAAGTGTACCCGCCGTATTCGGCGCGCAGTTTAGGCAGTGTATAATCGAGTATCTCATTTACAAATCGTTCGTCCATATCACTATTTTATCACATTGCCGACACATAGTCAATACCGTTTTGAATAACCGTACATTAGAAAACGATTAGATTTATACGTATCGCGTCGCGCTTTGTCGTATTCGGTCGTCCGGCATGCGCTGCCGCGGTCAGTCTTTGCCGAATGGCGGCGAAGTATATGCAAGAACGGTCGCAGCGTACGGAAAGTTCGATCGCAGTATCGTTTGCGGGCGGAAGGGAACGGATGCTGCGGAAAAACATAAAAAACGAAGAACAGCGCAACTTAAAAACTTCCTGCCGCTGTCCTTCGTTTTTCCACCATCGTTTATGCGATTTAATACGGAAGCCGTTTCCCTCAGCTTCCTGAAGTATTATACACTTTGTGCGTGTCCGAAGTCAAGCCGAAAACGGCGCCGTCCGAATGTTTTCGTGTGAAGATTTTGTCACAAAATGGTAACACGCGGATATTTGCGGCACATGGGAAACGGCAGAGGAGGCAGGAAAAAAATATGCGGCGGTTTTTGTATAAATCATGTGAAAACGCTTGCAAAATCCGGCGGGAAATGGTATTATATCAAAGCACGTGAGCGGTGAGCTTTATGTTCGCCGGTAATGATAAGAATTTTATAATTTAATATTTATGCTACTGTGGCTCAGTTGGTAGAGCAGCTGATTCGTAATCAGCAGGTCGCCGGTTCAAGT
>USNB01000050.1 GCA_900555875.1 uncultured Eubacteriales bacterium | reverse complement strand
GGATGTTGAGCGAACGGCAAAGACTTTCCGTCGCCGTGACCCAACCATAGTATATGCCGCCGTAATTGCGCGGCGAATATCCTTTCTTCAACGGTTTATCCAGCAGGGGAGTGACGGGCGTGATCAGTCCGGTCTCCAGCGCGGGAGCGTAACACAATATAGGCTTCACTATGCTGCCCGCTTGCCTGCGCACCCGCGAAATATCCTCGAAAGTATTTGCCGCGGCGGCAACGATCCGCTCGGAACACGCATCGAATACGACGACAGACGCAAGAGTACCCTGCAGTTCGGAGGAAAAACGTCTGACCGCATTCGTTACCGCATCCTGGATCTCTTCGGAATACGCCGTATACGCATCGTCGCGCCCGCCGACGGCATACCTTGCGAATATATCCTCGCAAACCGCGGCGTCCGACAGCGGAGTGCGTGACATCGCGTCGCGTTTCTCTGCTTCGGTTATATATCCGCACGCATGCATACGCTTCAGAACGGTACGTTTTCGCGCTTCCGCGGCGTCTCTATGCGTAAATGGATCATATGCCGACGGATTGTTTATGATGCCCGCGAGCATTGCGCTCTGCCCGATATCGAGCGCGTTTACATCCGTATCGAAATACATATGTGCCGCCGATGTTATGCCGTAAACGCCGTGTCCGAAATATATGGCGTCAAGGTAAAGACCGAGTATCTCACGCTTTGACAGATCGCGTTCCAATTTACGCGCAAGGGTCAGTTCCGTCAATTTGCGCGACAGCGTTTTTTCGGATGACAACCATAAATTTTTTGCAAGCTGCTGCGTGATCGTAGATGCTCCCTCGCGCGCGCTCATAGACGCGATATCCTTTGCCGCCGCGGATATCATTCGCCTGACGTCGTATCCGTCATGCTCGTAAAACCGGGCATCTTCAACGGCGATAAAAGCGTTCAGCGTATGCTCGGGGACCTCGGATATGTCAGACGTCAGTCTGCCGCAGCCGTTTACGGTATAAATTCGTCTGCCGCACGCATCATAGACGCTGCGGATCTCCGAAACCTCGGAAAGAACGTCAGACTCATATATCCCGTCATATAATCCGAACGCGGGATCCGTAAGCATTGCGGACGCGCAAAACACCGTCACTGCCGCAGATAACATACCGGCAACCAATATCCTTATTATTCGTCTGATGACATCCATTCAACCGTATTATTTGCCGCCGGCTGAGTTTTCATGCCGGAGAGACGTTTTCGCCCCCGGGTTTACTTGCGAAAATCCGATATATCTGCTATAATACATCGGATGGGACTTGTATATATAAAAACTTACGGATGCCAGATGAACGTGCATGAATCGGAAAAGCTGTATGCCGCTTTTGCTAAGCGCGGCACGGGAAAAGCCGGACGCCCTGAAGACGCGGATATAATCATTCTCAATACCTGCTGCGTTCGTGAAGGCGCCGAAACGAGAGTCATAGGAAATCTCGGGCTGGTAAAAAAGCTCAAGGAGCGCAGACCCGATCTTATCGTCGCGATATGCGGATGTATGTCGCAGCAGGAGGCGGTGGCGGAAAAAATCCATAAACGCTGTCCGTTCGTGAATATAATCACGGGCACGTATAAACTGCATGAGCTCCCGGATATGGCGGAGCGCGTCAGCCGCGGAGAAAAATACATACTCGATCTTGAAAAGGACGAAAGCATAAAATGCGGAGTTAACGAAGCCGAACGAACGGATAAAGCGAGCGCATTCGTAAACATAATGTACGGGTGCAACAATTTCTGCACATACTGCATAGTACCTTACGTCAAAGGCCGCGAGCGCAGCAGACGGGCAGACGACGTGACAGATGAAATAAAGCGCCTGATAGACGGCGGATATAAAGAAGTGACGCTTCTCGGTCAGAACGTCAACTCTTACCGCGACGGCGACACGGATTTCGCAAAACTGCTCGACCGCGTGTCCGATCTCGACGGAGATTACTGGATAAAATTCATGACGTCTCATCCCAAAGATCTCTCGGATGAAGTCATTCACATGATAGCAGCAAAACCCAGACTCGCAAAATATATCCACTTGCCGCTCCAGAGCGGAAGCGACAGGATACTTGCGCTGATGAACAGAAAGTACGACGTATCTTCGTATATGCGTAAAACGGATCTCATCCGAAAGCTCATGCCGGATGCGGGACTGTCGAGCGATATTATCGTGGGGTTCCCGACGGAAACGGAAGATGATTATCTGATGACCGAAAACGCGGTAAAACGCGTCGGATACAACAACCTGTTCACATTCATCTACTCAAAGCGCACGGGCACTCCCGCGGCAACGATGGAAGGGCAGGTGGATGAAGACGTCAAGAAAGAGCGCATAGCAAGATTGATAGAAGTACAGGCAAAGATAGCGGCGGAACGGGCTGCGGCGTGCGTCGGAAAGACTTATCGCGCTTTATGCGACGGTAAAACCGGCGGCTCGTTCACGGGAAAGACGAGCGAAGATCGCGTGATAGTCTTCGACGGGAACGCATCTGTCGGCGAATTTGTAAACGTTCTCGTAACGTCCGCAAAAAACAGTAAACTTTACGGAAAGGCGGTGAATTGAAATGGCATTGTCACCGATGATGAAACAATATCTCGAAATAAAGGAGCAGAACCCAGACTGCCTTCTGTTTTTCAGACTGGGCGATTTTTACGAGATGTTTTTCGAGGATGCGAAGATCGCAAGCAAAGAGCTCGATCTTGTACTTACAAGCCGCGACTGCGGACTTGAAGAGCGCGCCCCCATGTGCGGAGTCCCGTTCCATGCGGTAGACAGTTATATCGCGAAGCTCGTTGCTAACGGGTATAAAGTGGCGATATGCGAACAGACAAATATTCCGGAAAAGGGACTTGCCTCGCGCGATGTGGTACGGATCATAACTCCGGGAACCGTCATGGAAAGCGATATGCTCTCCTCGGATACCAACAATTATCTTCTCGCGATATATCTTTCGGACGGCAAAGCGGGCATATGCTGGGCAGACATATCGACAGGGGAATTCAACCGCGCTACGGTGGACGCACAGATCGGTCTGCGACTGAACGATCTTCTTCTCAGGATAGCGCCTGCCGAGATCATATGCAATCCCGAAATGAAAGCGCAGAGCCGCAACCTGTCAGCCGTAAAGTACGGCGGCCTTGCAGAATTCCGGCAGCTCGACGAAAGCGAATTCGATACGGATAAAGCTCGGGCCATAATCCCTCGCATGTGCAAGGACGCTGACGGAATATTGAAAGAAGACGACGTCTGCGTCAAAGCATGCGGAGCGCTGCTCGGATATATCAGGCAGACACAGAAGCGCGAGCTTGATTATATCCGTCCCGGAAGATCGGACGGCGATACCATGCTCATAGACAGCAATGCCGCAAAAACGCTCGAACTGCTCACAGCCGCAAGCGGGAAAAAGAGCGGATCCGTATATGCGGCAATAAACAAAACGCAGACGGGAATGGGCGCGCGACTGCTCGGGAAAAGACTTGCCGCACCATCCGCCGACGAAAACGTGATCAACGCCAGGCTTGACGGCGTCGAAGAACTGTACTTAAACAGACTGCTCAGGGATGAAATTACGGAAGCGCTGTTCGGGATATCGGATATAGAGAGGATATCCACGCGAATAGCTTACGGCAGCATAACGCCGAAAGAATGCGTGACCCTCGCCGTCTCGCTCGGCAACATCGTTCCGCTTAAAAAAGCCCTGTCCGGGTGCCGGTCAGAACTGCTCGCGTCGCTGCACAAGTCGCTCGATACCATGGAAGACGTAGCTGCCGTCATCCGCGCGGCAATATCCGATGAACCTTCCGCTTTCGTCAGAGACGGCGGAGTGATACGCGACGGTTATAACAAAGAACTCGACGAATATCGTGCGATATCCAAGGATTCCAAATCGCTTCTTGCAAGAATAGAGGCAGAACAGAAAGAACGTACGCAGATAAAGAACCTCAGGATCGGATACAACAGCGTATTCGGATATTATATAGAAGTTCCCAAGTCACAGTCCGCCAACGTACCTTACGATTATGTACGTAAACAGACGCTCGCTAATGCCGAAAGATATATAATAGAAGAGCTGAAGACGCTGGAGGATAAGATCCTGCACGCCGAAGATAAAGCCCTCGCTCTCGAGCAACAGCTTTTCACACAACTGATCCGCACGCTTTCGACTCACTGCGACAGACTGCTATGCGCGGCTTCCGTCATTGCCGAAGCAGATGTTACGTGTTCAAACGCCGCGATCGCCGCAAAGTACAAATACACGCGCCCCTCGGTATCTGCGGCAAGTCACGAAATAAAGATCAAAGAAGGCAGACATCTTATCGTGGAACGAATGAATACGGAAACATTCGTTCCGAACGATACATATATCAACGACAGCGACAGCCGCACAATGATAATAACCGGACCGAATATGGCTGGTAAAAGCGTATATATGCGTCAGGTCGCTCTTATCGTCATACTTGCGCAAGCAGGAGCATTCGTTCCTGCCGAAAGCGCGGAACTGTGTATAACGGACAGAGTGTTTACCCGTGTGGGCGCAAGCGACGACCTGCACACGGGACGCAGTACGTTCATGGTGGAGATGAGCGAAGTCTCATATATACTCGAAAATGCCACGGACAGAAGTCTCATACTCCTCGATGAAGTGGGACGCGGCACGGCAACATACGACGGACTGAGCATCGCCTGGGCAATAGTCGAATACTTATCGTCTTCGTTCAGGGCAAAGACTTTGTTTTCCACCCACTATCACGAACTTACAGACATCGAGGGAACGATAGAAGGCGTCAAAAACTATAAAATGACCGTCAAAGAACTCGGCGGAAGCATAGTATTCATGCGCAAACTGCTGCGAGGAAGCGCTAACCGCAGTTTCGGTATAGAAGTCGCCGGATTATCCGGACTGCCGAAAGAAGTCGTAGAAAAAGCGAAACAACATCTCAAACAGTTGGAAAAGCTGAACATAACGCGGCAAAACAACGATCCTTATCAGCAGCTTTCCATATTCAATACCAACGGTTCGGGAGAGATCATGAAGATCTTGCGCGATCTCGATATGGATGACATCAGTCCGCGCACAGCATACGACATCCTGGCGGATCTTAAGGAGAAAGCTACGATATCATGAGCAGGATAAACATACTCGACAGTTCGGTATTCAACCGCATAGCCGCCGGAGAAGTCGTCGACAGACCGGCGTCTGTCGTAAAAGAACTCATTGAAAACAGCATAGACAGCGGTGCAAAGACGATAGACATTACCGTTTCAGACGGCGGAAAGTATATCAGGATAACCGACGACGGATGCGGCATTGAATATGACGATATACGGACAGCGTTCATGCCTCACGCAACGAGCAAGATCAAAAACATCGGCGATCTCGACGCGATTTCGACGCTCGGATTCCGCGGAGAAGCGTTACCGAGCATTGCATCCGTCGCAAAAGTAACGCTTACATCAAGAAGAAAAGAGGACGAGACCGGCGGTCGCATCGTGATCGAAAACGGCAAAATACTCGAAGAAACAGCGACCGGCGCTCCTTACGGAACGACTGTGATCGTATCGGGATTATTCGCAAATGTCCCGGCAAGGCTCAAATTTCTTCGTTCGGACAGAAGCGAAGAAGGGGAGATAATTTCTCTCGTACAGCGTTTCATACTCGCGAATTACGATACGGCGATATCTCTCACCGTAAACGAAAAAGAAATATACCGTTCTGAGGGCAAAGGTCTGCAGGAAGCCGCATACTCGGCGATAGGAGCCTCCGTACTGAAAGAATACGATTATGTTCACGAAAGCGCGCCCGGCGTCGAAGTGTACGGATATATCAGCAAACCGGCATTTTCCAAACATAACCGTTCATATCAGACGCTCATTGTAAACGGCAGATATGTTGTAAATCAGGAAATATCGTTCTGGATATATAACTGCTGCGCGCATCTGCTCATGAAACGACAGTATCCGGCATATGTCATATTCATCAACGTGCCGGCGGATATGGTAGACATCAATGTCCATCCGAGCAAGATGGAAGTAAAATTCATAGATATCGGCAGGATCAAACGATTGCTTTCCAAAGCGATAAACGATTCTCTCGCCCGCGCATCGTCCGAACCGAAACCGATAGAAAAAAAAGACTACCGCGAGAAGGCAGGGGACAACGATTCGATATTTTTCGCATCGGACGGCAATACCGGAGCAGGAAGCATAGAGCTGCGCGGAGAGTTCCCTTTTGCCGTGACCGAAACATCGGGAAAGAGCGAAACGGATACGGCAAAAAGTCCGGTGTTTCCGCGCACATCATCCTTCGCTTCTTCCGAGCGCAGCTATGATACCGTTCGTCCCGCACACAAATCCTCGGAATTCGCTGAAATACGTCGAGAAAACACACCGGATACGCAGTTTTCGATACTCAAGGAGATCATTTCCGAGCCCGCTTCGAAACATGACGGTTATGAAGATATCTCGTCGCACAGATATTGCGGAAAACTGTTCAACACATACATAATGCTGGAATCACCCGACGAAGTCATTTTGATCGACCAGCATGCGGCGCACGAGCGTCTGTTGTACGATGAACTCGTAAGATCCGTCGAAGAAGGAAAAAATACCGTACAGGATCTGATGTTCCCGTATGTATTCGACGTAAACTACTCGGATGCAGAACTGATAGACTCACATATAGACGAGATCAAAACGATAGGCTTCGAGCTGAGAAGACTATCCGGGAATACGTACTCTCTGTCATCGGTGCCTCTTATCCTCAGCGATATGGATCTGTCTGAGTTCGTACCCGAGCTTATCGCGCAATTGGAACGAGGAAAATTCGGAAAACTTTCTTTTCTGAAAAACGCGCTTATGCAAAGTGCGTGTAAAGCTGCGATCAAAGGAGAAACTGATATCACCGATGACGATGCAAAACTGCTCGTTAAAGACATCTGTGAAAAACGTATCGCACTTTTCTGTCCGCACGGAAGACCCATAGCCGTCAGGCTCAAAAAATCAGAGATCGAAAAATGGTTCAAACGGATAGTATAACGACCTCAAAAGAACGTATAGTGGTCATCGGCGGACCCACATGCGTAGGTAAATCCGATTACGCCGTGGACATTGCAAAACGATATGACGGGGAAGTAATAAGCGCAGACTCCGTTCAACTGTACCGCCGGCTGGATATCGGCTCCGGCAAACTGACGAAAGAAGAGATGCAAGGCGTGCCGCATCATATGATGGACATCCTCGATCCGAGCGAAAACCGATATTCCGTCGCGCTGTATATGAAAGAAGCGCAGCGTATTATTACAGACATAATATCGCGTAAAAAGTTGCCGGTCATAGTGGGCGGTACCGGATTTTATATAAACGCGCTTCTCCACGGGTTCAATTGCGGAAGTTCAGGGCCTAATTACGCGCTGCGCAAAAGGCTGGAAGGGCTGGAGCACAAATACGGAAACGGATATCTGTTCGATATGCTTTCCCAGATAGATAAAGATACAAAATTGCACCCGAACGATAAAGTACGGATAATCAGGCAACTTGAACTATATCTTTCGCCGGCTTCGGACGCAGACGGATCGGCAAACGTATATCACGATGCTTACGCTGCAGTGCTGATAGTCATGGACGCCGATCGGGACAAACTTGACGAGCGCGCCGAAAAACGCATCGACGGGATGTTCGCCGCAGGCATAATCGACGAAGTAAAGGGACTCAGCGCATACTACGACTGCAAATGCATGGAATCTGTGGGATACAAAGAAGTAGTGTACGGCATACTTAACGGCAAAAGCGAGTATGAGATCAGACAGGATATGAAGATGTCATACCATAAGCTGATAAAAAAGCAACAAACATTTTTCAAATGGCTGCAATGGCGCAACAAAGTTTACCTGTATAATTGGGATCGTACAGAAGCGGACAGACGCATAGAGGAATTCATAAACAATATTTGATCTGATATGGATATAGAAATACTGATAAAAGACATAGAAGCAAAGTACAAGAATAAATTTGAGGAAGCCGACAAGGTAGCTCTCCGCTGCCAGGAAAAAGTACTTGACGCATTCGTAAAATGCCGCATATCGGCAGGGCATTTTGCCCCTACGACAGGATACGGATACGATGATATGGGTAGGGAAAAACTTGCGGAATTGATTGC
>USNB01000049.1 GCA_900555875.1 uncultured Eubacteriales bacterium | reverse complement strand
GATGACGGGCTTGGTGTAATCCGTGGCTTCCTTGAGGCTGTAGACGAGCTGGCGCAGATCTTCTATCGAATAAATGTCGTGGTGAGGCGCGGGGGAGATCGCGTCCGTCCCCATGGGGATCATGCGGGTGCGCGATACCTCCTCGCCTATCTTGCTCCCCGGCAGATGTCCGCCGATGCCCGGTTTTGCGCCCTGCCCGATCTTGATCTCGATCGCGGCGCCCGCGCCGAGATATGCGGGATGAACGCCGAAACGCCCGCTCGCGACCTGCACTATGGTGTTGGGACCGTATTTATAGAGGTCCTCGTGCAGCCCGCCCTCGCCCGTATTGTAAAACGTGCCCAGCTCCTGCGCCGCGCGTGCGAGCGCGATGTGCGCGTTCTTGGATATCGAGCCGTAGCTCATCGCCGAGAACATTATGGGCACTTTGAGCTCGAGGTTGGGGTATTTGGCGGTCTTTATGCCGCCGTCCGCCGTATATTCGATCTCTTCGGGTTTCTTGCCGAGGAAAGTGCGTATCTCCATGGGCTCGCGAAGAGGGTCTATGGACGGGTTGGTGACCTGGGACGCGTTGATGAGTATCTTATCCCAATATACGGGATAGCTCTTGGGCGTGCCCATGCTGGAGAGCAGCACGCCGCCCGTATCCGCCTGGCGGTAAATGTCCTTGATGATGTCCTCGGTATAGTTCGCGGAAGGCTTGAAGCAATGATCCGTCTTTACTATCTTGAGCGCCTTCGCCGGGCAGAGCGTCACGCAGCGATGGCAGTTGACGCACTTGGAGTTGTCGACGTAGAGCACGTCTCTTTTTTCGTCGTATACGTGCACGTTGTTCGCGCACTGTCGCACGCACACCTTGCACTTTATGCAAAGCTCCTTATTACGAACGACTTCGTAATCGGGCTGGATATAGTCTATCATTTTCTGCCGTTCTCCTTTTCGAGTTCTACGATGACGGGTTCGCCGCCGGCGGGGCTCCATGTGCGCTCGGGATCGGGACATATGGAGCGGATGGCGCATTCTTCGCTGGAAACGTATGTCACGTCGCCCTTCTCCGCCGCGACCATGCTGCGCAGCTTGAGCCTGTCGTTGAGCGCCATCATGCCGCCCGTGTAGCCGAGTATGATGGAGAACGGACCGGTGATGAGCAGCGACGCGTACATATTGCGAAGCGTGGTCAGTTTCTCGCGTTCTTTCGGCTCCATGCGCTCTATCTGCTCCCAGAACGGCGGCGCTATGACCTTCGCCACGTCGGGCAGCGTCAGTTTGCGCTTTCGGTGCAGATAGTCTATTATGTAAGTGATGACTTCGGTGTCGGTGAGCAGCGTGCACTTATAGCCGTATATCTCCATGAAGCGCCTGTTGGCGTCGTAGGAGCTTATCTCGCCGTTATGCACGACGGTGTAGTTGAGGATGTTGAACGGATGCGCTCCGCCCCACCAGCCGGGAGTGTTCGTCGGATAGCGGCCGTGCGCCGTCCAGCAATACCCCTTATAATCGCCGAGACGATAATACTCGCCCACGTCCTCCGGATAGCCCACCGCTTTGAACACGCCCATGTTCTTGCCCGACGAGAACACATAAGCGCCCTTTATCCTGGTGTTTATGTGAATGACGGAGCGGCAGACGTATTCCTCTTCGTCCAGCTCGGTGTGCGCCATGATCTCGGGCTGCAGCACACCGAAATAACGCCATATAAGGGGCGCACCCTTAATGCCGTATACCTTGCGCGTGGGTATGCGCTCCATGTTGGATATGTCGAAACGTACTTTGAGGAACGCCTCCGTCTCTTCCCTTGCGCGATCGTTGTCGTAAAAGACGTGAAACGCATAATGATCGGGAAAATCGGGATATATGCCATACCCCGCGAATCCGCCGCCCAGCCCGTTGGAACGGTCGTGCATGTACGCCATGGCGTCCACCGCATCCGTCGCCGACAGCGCTCTGCCTTTGCGGGAAAAATATCCGCAAATTGCGCAGCCGGACGGGATGCGTATATTACCCTCCCTGCGGGCTTCGTCGACTCTCTGTGCGATCTGATCGATTTCGTCCATGATTTCTACTCCCTCTTTCCGGACAACATAAAACGCCCCTGAACGCCGGAAGCGTTCGGGACGTCTTTGTCCGATGATTTATTTGCATGACATGTGCGCATCATACGCGCACGTTACGGAAATAATACTCCTATCCGCGGTTTTTGTCAAGCGATTTTCGCATATTTTTTCAATAAGAACGGGCGCGTCATACCGCCGGCGCGCGGCGCCTGACCACGTGAGGGATAAAAGAACACGCGAGTACCGCGTCTGCAGCCAGCCATGCGAACGGATCTGCCGTACATAGAGCGAAATACGCAGCGGCGGACGACTCCGCGCTTACCGAGCCGCCCCCGACGGCTGCGGGCAGCAGCAGACACACGAGCACGCGCGCGACGAGTTCGCCCGCGCCGGCGCCGAGCACGAATCCCGATTTTCCCATCCCCTGCACCGCGCCGCGCATCACGAATATGGCGCCCAGCGCGAAATACATGGCAAAATCGGTATACAGATATATGTTGCCGAACCGTATCGTATCTGCGGTTATCTTATCCGCGCTCAAAAAAATATGCAGATACGCGCCGTTTACGGTCAGCAGCATCCCCGCTCCCGCGGTGATCGCATACAGGGCGAGCATAACGAGCATGGCGCGTCCCGCGCCCTTGCGCACGCGCTCACGATCGCCCGCGCCGCTGTTCTGCGCGACAAAGCTGGTGACCGCCACTCCCAGTCCCATCAGAGGCGACATCATGAAGTTGTTCAGCTTATTTGCCGAACCGAAACCGTTCTGCGCGGGATGCCCCGCCGCCATCTCGCCTCCCGGCATTATATCGAAAGCGACGACGCAGCTCTGCATGACTATTATGCCTATCGCCAGCACGGAAAACTGCAGGCCGAGCGGAAGTCCTTGGGCGAGATGCGCCTTTATCTCCGAAAAGTTTATCTTCCAGTCTTCTCTGCGCAAACGCAGTTCCTTATAACGCACGAACGTGTATACGAAACACGCGATCGCGCTCAGCGCCTGCGCCGCCACCGTAGCGACGGCGGCTCCCGCAACGCCCCAGCCGAACGCCGCTATGAACAGTATGTCGAGACCTATATTGAGCAGCGTGGAAAATACAAGGAACATCAGCGGCGTAAACGAATCGCCTATGCTCCTGAGCAGCGAACAGATGAAATTATAGAACATCTGAGCCGCTATGCCCGCAAAGATTATGACGCAATACGTCTTTGCCGATTCATAGACCTCGAGATTCGCCGCGCCCCCGTCCGGCGTTATATTGAGCCATGCGAGCATGGGGTCGACGAGCAGGATGCTCGCAAGCGTAAGAACGACGCTTATGACCGAACACAGCACGATCTGCGCCGCAAACGATCTGCGCGTACCCGCGGCATCCCCCGAACCTATGCGCAGCGATGTGACGACGCAAAAGCCCGCGGTAGATCCGAATGCGAACTGCAGGAAAATATATATCAGCGACGACGAATCGTTTATCCCGGCGACCGCGCCCGCAGGCAAAGTCTGCCCGCATATCGCGGCGTCGCTTATGGTATATATCTGCTGAAAAAGATAGGACAGTATGACGGGCAGAGAGAATATCATCAATCCCTTCGCAATACCGCCTTTCGTAAGATCGACCGGGCCGAACAATCGTCCGAGTTTAGCCGCAAGACCTTTTTTTACTTCACTCATGAACGCTCCGCCGCGCCCCTTTTTCCGCAGCAAACGTTATTATATCCCCGCCCACGGCGTTTGTCAAGTGTTTTCGGGCATGACGAAAGGGTCTGCGCTCCGACGGAGCAAGACCCTTCTCATTGCATTTTATCTGTAATTTATGATGCGGTATCTGTCGCTTACGGAGGGATCGATAAGCCCTGCCGCCCTGTCGTATATCATATCGGCGATATATTCCGCGCCGTACTTGCCTGCACGGGTATACGCCTTGCCGATATACGGCTCCATCTCCTCTCTGTGCGACGCGAAATGCGCTATCTTCGCCGCCGCTTTACGAGGGGACGGGATATACATCGCATTGCCCACCGTCCCGGTGTAATATTTGCGCGTGTTCGTCTCTATGGGCGTGATGCACTTGGTTATGATGATCGGAAGTCCGAAGAACGTCGGCTCCGCCATCGAATTCGCGCCGCTCTTGCCCACGAATATATCCGCCATCGCGACCAGCTTAAGTATATCGTCCGCATAGCCGTACACGTCGAGACGGGTAGGCCCTGACGGCGAGAGCGCGCGCAGTCGGGCTTCCCCCTCCGCGTTCTTGCCGCACACCGCAATGATACGCACATCCGCCCTGAGCGCGAGCAGTTCCTTTACCGTGTTCTCCAGCTTTGCCATGCCGTATCCGCCGTCCGCAAGGACAGCCACGAATTCGTCCTCGCCTATGCCTGCTTCGCGACGCAGCTCAGCCTTGCGTCCTTTAAGCGCGAACGCTTCACTGCGTATGGGCAGAGGCACCGTATGCATATTGCCGCCCGCATACATGCGGCGGTGCGCCGCACGCCTGCGTCCCTCGAACGTGGGAATGAAGAAATCGTTGCAGTCGACGTTGAACATCCCGTTGGAATAAGGATCGGGGCAAAGCATCATGGTATAGGGACGTTTGCCGTCCGGCAGTCTGTTGGCGTACGTCGCCGTTGCCCAGTGCGTCGTGAACACGACGTCCGCATCCAGCTCCGCCATATGCTGCATGGCTTTGGGATCCGCCTTGCAGTCGGGCACACGCATGCGCATGACGAACCGCTGAGCAAGCGCGTCGCCTGCGAGCATGTTGCCGAATATGCACAGCTTTCCGAAAACGCGGCTGCGGCTCTGCGCCTTTACGGCGTCCACGAAGCCGCGCTCGAAACGCTCCATGTCCGCGTCGCCCGTTTCCGTATAGAAGTGCGAGCGCACGACCTCTACCTTATCGCCGTATTTGCGTTCGAACGCGTCGCATATCGCCTGTTCGGGCACTATGTGTCCCATGCCCGCTTCCACGAACGTGAATACCACGCGCGGTTTTCTCCCCGCGGGCACGAGTTTATGCCGTGAAAGCCTGTCCTTCCGCACCTGCTCGAGATCCCGTTCGCTTACGGCAAGCAGCGCTCCGTAGATCATCTGCACATTGAAGTAGAAGAAGAAATTGTCGAGCATACTGGTCATGAGCACTCCCGCGACGCCGAGAAGTATTATGAAACGCCCGGGACGGAAACTGCGCACGCAAAGCTCCGCAATGCCCTTGAAATGTATTATGAACGCGATAACGCCGAACAACCCCATCGCGCCGAACAGTTCGACGAAGATGTTGTGATACATGTTGCTGTATATGTTGACGTCGTTCGCTCCCGATCCCGCGCCGTCCGCAAACCCCACGCCGAAGACGGGCGCGGAAGCGAAATCATGCATACCGTCCGCCCAGCGGATGAAACGCTGATTGTCCCCCTGGTCGACGCGGAACAGATTGCCGAGGAATTCGGGCACGCGTTCGAATCCGATCACGGAGAACGCTATTACGACGCCGAAAGCGAGCAGCGCGAGCGTCGTCAGCGTCATCATCCTGTTCGCGTCCTTGTTCTTGCCGGTGAAGCAGCATATCACGATACATGCGGCGAGCACGATCGCACCCATGAGCATGGACGTTCTCGCGTTGAGCATGAGAACGGTAACGTACATGAGCAGCGCCGCGATGTATGAAAGCACGCTGAACCGCCCTTTATATGCGAAATACATCACGGGAGGTATGAGCGCGACGAGAGTACCCGCCACGACGTTCGCCTCTCCCCAGCCGAGCGCCAGCACATACCGGTTTATCCCTCCGGTAAAATTACCGCTCTCCGTCTCGAACAGCGTGCCGTCGGCAGCCGTCCTTGCCAGCAGCAGCCACGACTCCGCGCAGATCATGAGTCCGCATATGACGCACAGCTTGCACACATATTCCACTATGCCGTCCGTGTGCCCGCTCATCGCAAGCACCACGAAATACATGACCATAAGTCCCGCAGCCATAAAAGCTCCGAGAGCGAGATCTATCGGTTCCCACGCCCCCGACCCCACGCCGTTGAGAAGCAGAGCCGCCGCCATGCAGACCATGCCGAGCGTAAGCGTCCCGCGCTTCTTTATAATGTCGGAAAACACGTCCTCGCTCATTAACCTCGATATCACGGCAACGATCATGATGCCGCCGGCGATGAGCATATTGACCAGCCCCGGCACCGCAAACGCGCCGAACATATCGTTGCGCGAAATGCCCGTGGTCATCGCGACGTCCGATCCTATCGCATAGTAAACGAGCATCAGAGGCACGAGCATGACTTTTACGTCGTCGCAAAAAAGCGCGGCAAAGACCACGCTGAATGCGAGGATATATATGACCGGCACATACACATGCCAGCCAAACGACGAAGATACGACACAGAGCGCCGCAAAAAGCACAGGATACCAAACGGTCTTCTGCCATTCGGCAACGACCCCTATTATCCCGTTCCTCTTGCCCATACCCTTTATAGCGCTCATTCTTCTGGAATCACCGGTTCTTTTTTCTATACTTTGCATTTAAACCACCGCCCGTACCGCCGCACCCCCGTTTTCGCACCATCCCGGCAGCCGGACAAGGGACACGCGCGTTAAAACACATTGTCCCGTATCCGCTACATTATACATAATGGATATTACCCACGTCAAGCCAAAATCATTATACAAAACTGTCTTATCCTGTTTATGGACAACTTTTCATTTCTTTTTCACAAATCCGTCACTTACCGTTATGGCGTTTTCACATAAAAAACGTGTTGTTCCCCGCCCGCGCGTAAAGTTGACCGGAACGCCGTACTGTGATATAATGATGATATGGCATTCAGACATTCACATTCGCTCGGGCAGAATTTCCTGTCCGACGGCAATCTGCTCTCCGCGATAGCGGCGGACGCCGGGCTGACGGCGGATGACTCCGTGGTGGAAGTAGGCGCGGGCATGGGCGCGCTTACCGTAAGACTCGCGGAAACGGGCGCGCGCGTATTCGCCTATGAGATAGACGCGCGGCTGGAAGAATATCTCCGCCCGCTGGAAAAGGCGCACGCCAACGTGACCGTGATATTCGGAGATTTCATGAAAAGCGAACTGCCGGATATCGGGCAGTATAAGGCGGTAGCAAATCTTCCGTATTACATAACGACGCCCGTGCTGTTCCGATTCCTTGACGATCCGCGCTGCAGATCGGTGACCGTTATGGTACAGCTGGAAGTGGCGGAGCGGATGACCGCGCCGCCCGGAGGAAAGGAGTACGGCGCGCTCTCAGTCGCGGCTCAGCTTGCCGGAAGCGTGCGCGTAACGCGGCGCGTGGGCAGGCACATGTTCGTGCCCCCGCCCAACGTGGACAGCGCGGTCGTTCATCTCGAAAAGAACGATACGCCCGTCGAAGACGACGTAAAGAGGCTCGTGCGCGCAGCGTTCTCCATGCGCCGCAAAACGCTCGTCAACTGTCTCACCGGCGCGGGCTATGAGAAAGCGGCCGTTCTTGCCGCGCTTTCGGATATGCGCCTCGACGCTTCGGTGCGCGGCGAACGTCTGTCCCCGGCGCAGTTCGCGGAACTTGCGGCACGCCTGTAGCGCCTCGCGCGCGCCCGGCTTCCCGCAGGAGCATACGCATTTTCTAATCTGATACTAATTTACGAGGAACAAAGTTAAATACTATCTTCATAATACGGCGATATACTTCATATATCCGAAGGGAGAAAAAGAATATGAACGTATTATCCGTAATGACCATAAAAAGCAGATCCGAATGGCTGCCCGCAGAGATCACTCTGCGCGAAGCCGCCGAACGACTGAAAGGCGGCTCGCTGCCCGTCGTGGGCGAATGCGGGCAATACCTCGGCATAGCCAACGAACACATACTGCTCTGGGCGCTGCGCTCGGGAGCAGACTGGGACACCGTGCTGGCGGAGATCGCCGAGGACTTTCCGCGCCCGCGCGCGACTGCGGACATGACGACGGACGACGTGTCCGACATCGTAGCCGAATACGGGTTCGCACCCGTCACCGACGACCGCCGCGTATACATCGGATCGCTGCAAGCATAACGCGCCGTCCGCGCCTTGCGGTGCGGGCGGTTTGCGCCGCGGGCACCTTGCGGTGCGGGCGGTTTGCACCGCGGCGAGTAAGGCTGTTACTGT
>USNB01000048.1 GCA_900555875.1 uncultured Eubacteriales bacterium | reverse complement strand
CTCTACCTTCATGTCGGCTCCGAAGCTTCCGCACTCAACCCTGCCGAACGTCTCATACGCCTTGTAAAGCTCTTCTCCGCCGATGACGTAACCGCCCGTGGGAAAATCGGGACCTTTGATCACCTTCATCATGTCTTTGAGCGATATGCCCGGCTTGTCTATATATGCGCAGACACCGTCTATCGTCTCCGCGAGATTGTGCGGAGGGATATTGGTCGCAAGTCCGACGGCAATGCCGCTCGCGCCGTTGACGAGAAGATTGGGGAATCTGCCCGGCAGCATATCCGGTTCTTTAAGCGTGTCGTCGAAATTGCAGCTCCAGCGCACAGTATCCTTATCGAGATCGCGCAGCAACTCCAGCGAAAGCGCCGTGAGCCTCGCTTCGGTGTATCGCATCGCAGCGGCTCCGTCCCCGTCCACGCTTCCGAAATTGCCCTGTCCGTCGACGAGAGGCGCGTTCATGTTGAACGGCTGCGCAAGGCGGACGAGCGCGCCGTACACCGAGGTGTCGCCGTGCGGATGGTATTTTCCGAGGCAGTCTCCCACTATACGCGCACATTTGCGGTACGGCGTATCATGCCGTATGCCCAGCTCGTGCATGGTATAAAGTATGCGGCGCTGAACGGGTTTGAGCCCGTCCTCCACGCGCGGCAACGCACGGTCGAGTATGACGTATTCGGAATACGGCAGCATGGATTCGTGCATCACGTCTTCCATGCTTTTTGTGATTATGTGTTCCTGAGCTATGTTTTCGCTTTCTGCCATGTCCTTCCCCTTTTATCCCTGAACTCTGCCCGCTTCCTTGACGAATTCGTCCACTTTGTTGAAGTTGGCATGTTCTATGATGTACGCACGTCTGAGATCCACCGAATCACCCATCCACGTCGTGACGAGTATCTCGGCGTTCGCCGCGTCCTCGAGCGTCACCTGCATGAGCGTCCTGCGCTTGGGATCCATCGTCGTCTCCCAGAGCTGCTCGGCATTCATCTCGCCCAGCCCTTTATAGCGCTGTATCGTGCAGCCCCTGCCGATCCGCGCCTTGCACGCGTCGAGCAGTTCGTCGTTGTATACGTACTCCACGACGTCCTTTTTCGCGACTTTATAGAGCGGAGGCATCCCTATATAAAGATGTCCGTCCGTTATAAGCTGCTTCATGTAGCGGAAGAAAAACGTAAGAAGTATGGCGCGGATATGCCCGCCGTCCTGGTCCGCATCGGACAGTATGACGACCTTGTGATAGTTGAGATTGTCAAGGTTGAAATCGTCGCCTATCCCCGCGCCGAGAGCGGATATTATCGTCCTGATCTCCTCGTTCTGGAGCACCTGGTCGATACGCTTCTTTTCGGCATTGAGCGGCTTGCCGCGCAACGGAAGTATCGCCTGGAAGCTGCGGTCTCTCGCCTGTTTGCACGTACCGCCCGCGCTGTCGCCCTCGACGATGTACAGCTCGTTGCGCTCCGGCTTTTTGCCCGAACACGACGCAAGCTTACCGACGAGATTGAAGTTATCCGCCTGGTTCTTAAGCCTCGCCTGCTCCTTGCCCTTTCTTACCGCCTCGCGCTCGCGAGCGGCGCTCAGACCTTTCTTAAGTATTATGTCGAGAACGTCGGGATGCGCTTCGAGATATTCGGTGAGTTTCTGATATACCAGCGTATCCATTGCCTGACGGACAAAGGGGTTGCCGAGTTTGGTCTTGGTCTGTCCTTCGAACTGCACGTTCTGCATCTTTATCGCGAGCACCGCCGTCAGTCCCACGCGGTAGTCGTCGCCGAGCAGGTTCTCGTCCTTATCCTTGAGCACTCCAGTCTTTCTCGCGAGATCGTTGAGCGAACGCGTCAGAGCGGTCTTGAACCCCGTCTCGTGCATGCCGCCCTCCGGCGTGGGAATGTTGTTTACATACGAGAAAATGTTCTCCGAATACGTGTCCGTGTACTGGAGAGCGAGCTTCATGTATACGCCGTCCTTCTCCCCGTCAAGATATATCGGGTCGGGATGGAGCGGGTTCTTCGTTTCGTTCAGATATGCGACAAAATCGGATATGCCGCCCGTGTAACAATACTCGCGGCGAAGCGGCACGTTATTCGTGACCACGCGTTCGTCGGTGAGCACTATGTGCACTCCGTCATTGAGGAACGCAAGTTCTTTCATCTTCTTGGAGATGACTTCGAAATTGAAATTGACGGTATCGAAGATATTTTTATCCGGCATGAAACGCACGTAAGTGCCGTGCCTGTCCGTCTTTTCCCCCGTTTCGAACAGAGGGATCTTTACGCAGCCGCCGTGCCACCGGTCTCCTTCCTTACGGCTCTCGAATTCCGCACGGTATACCTTTCCGTTCTTGTATACCTCAACGACGAGCCATGAGGACAATGCGTTCGTAACGGAAGCGCCGACGCCGTGCAGACCGCCCGACGTCTTATAATTCTCGTTGTTGAATTTGCCGCCGGCATGGAGTTTGGTAAAGACGACCTCGACGCCGCTCACTCCCAGCGTGGGATGCGTGTCTACGGGTATGCCGCGACCGTTATCCAGCACGCTCGCGCTGCCGTCCGAATGTATCGTCACTTCGATCCTGTCGCCGAAACCGTTGGCGATCTCGTCCATCGAGTTGTCTACTATCTCCCACAATATGTGGTGAAGTCCTTTAACGCCCGTCGAACCTATATACATTCCCGGACGCAGTCTTACCGCGTCCAGTCCTTCGAGCACCTGGATATCCTGTGCATTGTATTCCTTGGACAATTGAATCATCTCCCTTTTTCGTGCGGCAGAGGCGCCTGAGAGCGCATACCCGTTTGATAGATTATAGCACAACGGAAGATAAATTTCAATAGTTTTTTATACAAAAATCCGACGTGTTTTTTACGCTCTCGCGGTCTGTAACAAAATATAACGCATAAATATGCAATAGGGTGAATATATATACATGGACTCTCCGTTACGGGTAATATTTCGCGCCGAACGGGAATAATTATCGGTATGAGAAAAAAGATCGTACTTACCGGCGGAGGAACGGCGGGACACGCAGTGCCGCTGCTCGCGCTGCTGCCGTACTTCGGAAACAGATACGAAGTGCATTTCATCGGAAGAAAGAGCGGCGTGGAACGCGAACTCGCCGAAAAAGCAGACGTGATATATCACGGGATAGACTGTCCGAAACTCACGCGCGGCAGCTTGGCCGCGAATATAGCCGTACCTTTCGCGCTCATAAGATCGAGGCGGAAAACGAGAGCGATCCTCAGGGACATCGCTCCTTCGCTCATTCTCGCCAAAGGAGGATACGTGTCCCTCCCCGCCGCGCTCGAATCAGGCGGCGTCCCGCTCGTACTGCATGAGAGCGATACGTCTCTCGGACTCGCGAACAGACTTGCCGCGAAACGCGCCGCCGTCATATGCTCGTCCTTTCCTCTTCCGGACTACAAGGGAAGAAAGATAAAATGCGTCGGCAGTCCGATCAGAAAAGAGATTTATCTCGGCGACCGCGAACGGGCGCGGATGCGCTGCGGTTTCAAAGGCAGAAAAAAAGTTCTGCTCGTAATGGGCGGCAGTCTGGGAGCCAAGGCGATAAACGAAGCGGTGGACGCCAATATAGAGACGCTGACGCAGCGATACGACGTGATACACCTGCGCGGGAAAGGCGATCCCGCGGCGCCCTTCGAAGGATATTTCCCGATGGAATTCACGCCCGAGCCACATGACTTTTTCGCGCTCGCCGATCTCGCGGTCACGCGGGGCGGCGGGAATACGCTGTTCGAGCTGGGAGCGCTGGGCGTACCCATGCTCATCACCCCGCTCCCCAGGGGCGCGAGCCGCGGCGATCAGATCGCGAATGCGGAATACTTCGCGTCTCACGGTCTGGCGCTCACGATGGATCAGGCGGACTCCGCCGCCCTGCCCGAGAGAGTCGCTCTGCTCGACGCAAAATCGTCGTCGCTCACCGCCGCGCTGCGCGCATACAGATTCGACGGAACGGAAGAACTTGCCCGCCTGTGTATAAAAATCGCCGAAACGGGTGCGGTATGACCGCCATGCGGCTCGACGGGAATGCGAAACGCACGAAGCCAGAACGCGCCGTAAGCGCTTACGCTACTCGCGACCCGCTTCGACGGCACGGAAGAAATCGCGCGGAAAGCGATAAAACTCGCGGAAACGAAAAGTTGCCGAACATAAAACGCACGAGCTCGCTCTGTGCTCGTGCGTTTATTCGATTATCAAGTTATAAGAATTTTTTGCGATCGCCGCGGTTGATTCAAATCTAATCTAATTCTTCTAAAATTTTCATAACGATATTTCCTTTCCACCCGCGAGCCAGATCTTCTTTTCTTATCCTCGATGAATACTCCGGTTTATTCTTGACGATATTCCACAATCTTTTTAATATTGTGATATAGCTATCGTAATCATTTTCAACAACTCGTGCCGCTATTGCCAAATATTCTTGAGTAAACACATGTCCGCCATACAGATCGTTAAGCTGTCGAACTATAAAATTTACTGCTCCGCCTATACCTGGCAATTCATTACTATTAGCATTATTTTTACGAGGTTCTTCTACTATCTTAACGTGCAGTAATAAATGCTCCAAAAAATTACAATAGACTAATCTATCTGCTTTTTGATAAGTAAACGGATTTTCGCTTGCACATTTATCATTAGAAAGCATTATCGCCTTATCTTCATCTATATGATGACAAAATAGCCCTTCTTTGCTTCTCGATACTTTGTGATTTTTAGTTTTACACCCAACATCGACAAAGTAATCATATTCCGCAGGACCATGCTCCAAAAGCAATTTATCAACGAGTTCGGCATAAGATAACCCCATCAATGAGTCATAATAATCACCGTTTTTATTCGTTTCAACAACTCTTACAGAGTGTATCCCTCGTTTTTCGTTTATTCGATCGATCTCAGATGAAATAATATCTCCGAATGATTTTTCGTCAACTTCTATGTTCATCTGTGCGGCAACGGATTTGTCGGCAAAAGCGTTAAAGATCGCCTGTTTGTTTTCGAGTAAGTCCGTGATCCTTTCGTCTATCGAATTTTCGCAAAGCAATCTATAAACAAGCACACTGCGAGCCTGTCCCATTCTATACGCCCGAGAGATCGCCTGATTTTCAATAGACGGCTTAAATTGCGGTTCGCAAATGATAACGACGCTGGCAGATTGAATATTCAACCCCGTGCCGCCGGATTGTATCTGCGCGACCAAAACGCTTCCTGCCGGAGCTTTATCAAATTCATCTATGATCTCTTGTCTGCGCGATGGGCTCACGGCTCCGTTTATGGGATCCAAGCATCTGCCACCCAACAATAACGAGATCTTTCGGATCGTATCGAGGAAATAAGAAAATACGATTATTTTCCTGTCTTCCGATTCGGCTTCATCTACAATTTCCTTCAAACGATTCGCTTTCGAAGAATAGTCCAAATTATCCACATTCCAAGACACCCGCCTCGCTTCCATATAACGACCGTCTAAAATAGCTCTCTCATAAATATTCTCCTCCTCTTTCGTCATCGTACACCATTCTTTACTTTCTATCAGTTCAGGCAATTCTGTCAAAACATCTTCCCGTTTTCTGCGATAATAAACCGGCGCAACTCTATTCCGAAACTGCGACGCATGCGACATATAAGTGAGCGCTCTTGCCTGTTGTGCGACCTGAGGTTGCAGGATCGAAATAAGCGCTAACATTTCTTCTACGCGATTTTCCAATGCTGTACCGGTCATAAACAACAGTCTGTCGGTATGTTTACATAATTCCTTTGTATTGATTGTGCGCCTAGCTTCCGGATTTTTTATATAATGAGCCTCATCGACTATCAACATATCGAATCTAAAATCGTTATCCATTTCAAAATGCGCAACAGTTTCGTATGTAGTGACCGCAACACCGCCAGTACGTTTCCATGATCTTATGGCATTGCTTCTATCCGACCCGTGTACTTTTGTAGCCCGCAATAAGCTATGTTTCGTAATTTCCCTACACCAATTTGTCACGACGCTTGCCGGACATACAACAATAAAATGCGTAGCTTTCGTATTCCTTAACGATACCATAGCCGCAATAGCTTGGATAGTTTTGCCTAAACCCATTTCGTCACCGAGCAAAACCCTTTCCTGATGCAGAATATATTTAACTCCCCATTCCTGATAACGTCGCAAAGTGCACTTTAAACCGTCAGGGAAAAAACACTCTTCCTGTATCTCTCGGGCGAGATCTTCCGGCAAACCGTATAAAACATCATCCGTGCCCAAAAGCCCCGGATTAGTCTCTTCTAAAATATTAAAAAACTTTATATTGTTTATCGCAAAATCATTCCAAGCTTCTGCGTTACCTGTTTTTGATATATCCACGATCGTGGATATATTTGCATGCACTTCCATGCCGTAGTCACCGGATAACTTTTTACTTAAATCGGCATAAGCTTCTAATGCTTTTATTTTTGTCGACTTAAAAGTAAAAAGCCAACGTACGACACTTATCGCAGGTTTTAACTCATCGATAGACTTTAAAATCGACCTGCCGTTATCATTTAAAAGTTTATTACAATTTTTGACATAGCTTAAACTGTTTTTATAAATCGATATAGCCTTTACAAGTTCGGTCGCATATTTATTTCTGTCATCGACACTTAATTTTATCTTGATCTCTTTTCTGGTCTTCGCCACAAAATCATTTACGATCTTTTTTATCTTATATGCCGTATCAGTACTTATACCGCGGACGGAAGCTATATTGTTAACGGAAGAAACATATAAATCGGCCATTGTCGTATAATTATAATCGATCAATGCCTTGATTCTGATCCCTTTTTTCTCACGATTAAGTTCGTCCACGGGAACGCTTCTTAAAATATTCAGAATTTCATTGACTACAAACGAATCCGCTGCTTTCTTTATATTATTCTTTAATTCATTATCGAGCTTAATAACGTTATTCAATGACGCCAACATCGATTGATGTTCCATCACTAAATCTTTTGCTTCTTTTGCCGTAAACTCTTTCTTCATTCCATTGCTCCACTATCAGGCGAAATAACGATTTTTTAATATTATATAACGCAGCGACTAATTTGTCAATACAGAATTATTCACAGCGCAGCTTGCGTCCGTCATACGGCAAGCTCCGGACGGTCCGCGCGAAAGTATGCACGATCACATGCAAAAGGTAC
This sequence comes from uncultured Eubacteriales bacterium, assembly GCA_900555875.1. Classification (GTDB taxonomy): domain Bacteria; phylum Bacillota; class Clostridia; order Christensenellales; family Pumilibacteraceae; genus Protoclostridium. The sequence goes on along the minus strand of USNB01000048.1, from coordinate 1,249 downwards.
GCCGCTCTTTTGGGAGACGACGTACCTTTTTTTATCGTTATACCTTGCCGCGCATGGGATAGCGCAGCATTATCATTTCTTTCTCGCCTTTGCCCAGGCTTTCATGCGCTGTTCGGTATCGAGAATGCGTTTGCGTATACGGAGCGATCTCGGAGTCACTTCGAGAAGCTCGTCGTCGGCTATGAATTCGATGCACTGTTCGAGACTGAGTTTCTTGCACGGCACGAGACGGAGCGCTTCGTCGCTCGCCGACGAGCGCGTATTCGTAAGCTGCTTGCGCTTGCATACGTTGACCGTTATATCCTCGCCCTTTGGTGACTCGCCCACGACCATGCCCTGGTAGACGGGTACTCCCGGTCCGATGAAAAGCGGTCCGCGCTCCTGCGCGTTGAACAGTCCGTAGGTGATCGACTCGCCCGTCTCATGCGCGACGAGCGAACCGACGGCGCGGCGGTCTATCTCGCCGCGGTAAGGTCCGTAATCGTCGAACACCGAATTCATTATGCCCTCTCCCTTGGTATCGGTGAGGAATTCGGATTTGTAGCCGAACAGTCCGCGCTCGGGTACGGAAAACTCCAGCCGCATGCGCGAACCGCGCGGAGACATATTGACCAGCTCGCCTTTCCGCGCGCCCATCTTCTCCATCACTATCCCCACGCTTTCTTCGGGCACGTCGGCAACGAACGTGTCTATCGGCTCGCATACGACCCCGTCTATCTCCTTAAGCAGCACCTTGGGCATCGAGACCTGGAACTCATAGCCTTCGCGGCGCATGTTCTCTATGAGCACGGAAAGATGCATCTCTCCTCTGCCGCGCACCACGAAGGAATCCGCCGTCTCGCCGTCGGAAACGCGCAGAGATACGTCCTTTATGGCCTCCCGGTAAAGTCTGTCGCGCAGATGACGGCTGGTGACGAACTTACCCTCTTTGCCCGCGAACGGAGAGTCGTTGACCATGAACGTCATTTCGACGCCCGGTTCGCTTATTTTGGGGAATTCCACCGGTTCGGGATGCTCAGGATCGCACAGAGTATCACCTATGGATACCCCTTCCACGCCGCTGACGCACACTATGTCTCCCACCGTAGCCTTTTCCACCGGAGTACGCGCCAACCCTTCAAAGGAGTACATGTTGGTAACTTTGGCGCGGAGCGGCGCATGCGTATCGTGATAGTTCACAAGCACTACCTGCTGCCCCTGTCTGAGGCTGCCGCGCTCTATCCTGCCTATGCCGATGCTTCCCACATAC
>USNB01000047.1 GCA_900555875.1 uncultured Eubacteriales bacterium | reverse complement strand
TGCGGTGAACGGCATATCCGGTTTCGGAGACGTTCGTCTCAGACCGGGGCTGATAGGCGTCGGCGGAACGCTGACGTCGCTTGCCGCGATGAAACTCGGTCTGGACAGATACGATCCGGACGCCGTGAACGGGACCCGTCTTTCGGCGGAGGACATATCCGTTCTTGCGGCGCGTCTCACCGTTCTCGGCAGCGAGGATGCCATTAAGGCGGCATATCCGGTGTTGCCGGACATGCGATGCGGACTGATCACGGCGGGAGCGATATTTGCGGAAGAGCTGCTCGGATACCTCGGAGCCGACGGCATAACGGTGAGCGAATCGGACAATCTCGACGGCTATCTGCGTTACAAGCAGCGGGAACTCGCTTCCTGCGGTAAATAAAGAAATGCGCCGGATCTCCGCCGTCGCGGGAGGTCCGGTCTCGATTTACGGGGAAGCGTAACGGAAAGCAGGATAAAGGTATCCGGGAACAGCCGCGCGGCGATATAACGTTCCGGCCGGGCGGTACGGCGATATCCCTCGATGCGAGCGACAGGCATGCGCTTTGAGAACGGGAGAGCGGGCGGGAATAGCAGCAGTTAGACTCCGGATAAAGAAACGGACGTCGCGGTCATCCCGCGGCGTCCGTTTTCGCATGTTTTTCGCATTTATAGTCGACGCCGCGCAAGGCGTCGTCTTCGGGACAGCGCACTTTGTCGCGGCGGTCCGGTTTTTTTCCGTTCGTACCCATACCTGCGTTATTATGCGCGTGATGAGGGAACGCCATTCGCGCCGACGTGCAGTTCGTCGTTATACAGCTGCCAGCTCTTGCCGTCGCGTTCGAGAAACTGATAGCGTTCGCCCTTTGCCCGAAGGATCGCCCGAATGTCGTCCGCGGCTTCTCCGAGTTCGCCGAACGTAAAGCACAGCCCGCAGAAGTGACCGAAGTCGATCGCCAGCATGCCTTCGAATTCCACGGCGGAGCAGTCGGAGAGCGGGACGGTCTCTTTCTTGTCGCCGATCGATACGGCTACCGCTTCGTCCGAAAACGAGAGGGAAAGGGAAGCGGGCGACGGTATGCCCGCGAATTTTTCGTCCATGTATTCGATAAGACGCGGCAGCATCTTTTTGCGTTTCAGCCGTGCGAGTACGATGTTCGTGACTGAGTTAGCTAACGCTATGGCTGCGACGACGGCTGCCATCACGGCGCATACCGCGAGATAATCGCGCGTTTCGTCGGTGAAGACGAAAAAGATCGCGCACAGCGCAGCGGCGGCTATGCCTACCGCAAAGCCGACGATCGTTTTCGGCGTTATGTATTTTATCGTGAGCGCGAGCTTTTCCCATTCGGAGATCTGTCTCGCTCTCTGTTCTCCGGCGTCGAATACGGTATCCGCGCAGAGCTTCCTGTCTTTTTCTTCCATATTTTTTACCAGTCCAGTCGCGATAATTTTTTTGAATTGTTGACTTTTACGTCGTCGTACTTGGAAAAATATTTTTCCTTGAAGCTTACGGGCAGATCTTCTTCCGTATCTGCCGCGATCAGTTCGGCAAGCTCGTCCGGAGTGAAATCGGACATGCACACTTCGCCGTCGTATTTTTCGAAAAGCCGCATTATGTCCCGTTCTGTCATGAGTTCGTTTTCTTTCCTCCTGCGGTGCGTTTAGGCGCGGTGAGGGCGCGGCTGTGCGCGATGAGGGCCGCGACTTCGTCCCTGTCGGTTTCTTCGTCCAGCGGCAGCGATATCCAGTGCCGCTTGTTCATATGATAAGCGGGGAAAACGCGTTTGCCGTCGCATATGCCTTCCGATACCGCGGGGTCGCATTTCAGGCACAGCGCCTCCGTCCTGCCTTCCCGCCCGAAATATGCTCCGGGAGCGTCCGTGATGACGATAGCGAACCATTTGCGATTCTCAGGATGGCGGTATACGGGATAGGGCGCGTCTCCGAACGGATGATCGGGAGACACTCCGCACATGTCGAATACGAGTTTTTCGAGTTCTTCGGAATCCACTGTCTTCTCCGTGCGGGCGGAAAAACGCCCGTTCTTCGAATAATAATATCACATTCGCGCTCACAATGCAAATATTTGACTTGACCTCGGGACGCTATTTATTATATAATTGAAATCGATGATAACCATAATCGATTACGGCGCGGGCAATCTGCTGAGCGTGGCGAACGCTTTGTCTTTTCTCGGCGAAAAGTCCGAAGTGGAGAGCGACGCGGATGCGGTCGCGCGCGCCGACAAGCTCATACTTCCCGGAGTGGGCGCGTTCGGCGAATGCATGAAGGCGCTGCGAGAGCGCTCGCTCGACGGCGCGATAAAGGATGCCGTGAAAAAGGGTACGCCTCTTCTCGGGATATGCCTCGGACTGCAGATGCTGTTCGACCGCTCATATGAGTTCGGCGAACACGAAGGGTTGGGGCTGCTCCCCGGAGAGGTGACGAAGCTGCACCCCGAAGGCAGACCTCTGCCGCACATCGCATGGACGAGTATCGACGTTCGCGGCGGCAGACTTCTTTCCGGAGTGAAGAGCGGCGAATATTTTTATTTCGTACACAGCTACTGCGTACATGCGGCGGACGTCCGCGACGAGGCGGCAGTCGCAGAATACGGGGAGACGTTCACCGCGGTCGCAGAGCGCGACAACGTCTTCGGCGTACAGTTCCATCCCGAAAAGAGCGGTGCGCGCGGACTCGATATACTGAAGAATTTTATCGGGATATGACATACGGAGGCTTGCGATGACATCTGTAAGGATAGTCCCGTGCCTGGACGTCAAGGACGGGCGCGTGGTAAAAGGCGTCAATTTCGTGGACCTCGTGGACGCGGGCGATGCAGTGGAAAACGCCGTTCAGTACGAACGCGCGGGCGCGGACGAGATAGTGTTTCTCGACATAACCGCCACTTACCGCGGAGAGCAGACGGTCGCCGATATGGTGAGACGGGTAGCCGAAAGGCTGTTCATACCGTTCACCGTGGGCGGCGGAGTGCGCAGTACGGAGGATATGCGCAATATACTCCGTGCGGGTGCGGATAAGGTGGGCGTCAACAGCGCCGCCGTCAGACGTCCGGAGCTTATCAGCGAAGGGGCGGAGCTGTTCGGCAGTCAGTGCGTTGTGCTTGCGGTGGACGCCAAGCGCAGAGCGGGCGGCGGCTGGACGGTATATACCGCAGGAGGGAGGCACGACGAGGGAATAGACGCCGTTGAGTGGTGCGCGCGCGGCGAGGAGCTGGGCGCGGGCGAGCTGCTGCTGACGAGCATGGATGCGGACGGCACGAAAAACGGTTTCGATCTCGAGCTGCTCCGCGCGGTGACCGAAGCCGTGCATATCCCCGTCATAGCGTCGGGCGGAGCGGGAAAGAAGGAACACTTCGCCGAGGCGTTCGAGTGCGGCGCGAGCGCGGCGCTCGCGGCATCGCTGTTCCATTTCCGCGAGCTGGATATAGGGGAACTCAAACGATATCTTGCCGGCAGGGGCATACCCGTCAGGCTGTAAATAATCCGTTTCCGGAGAATAAACGATATGGAGATAACAAGAGACATCATCAGGCATACTGCGAAGCTCAGCCGTATAAATTTTACGGAGGACGAGGAAAAGGCGCTTGAAAAGCATTTCGCGTCCGTGCTCCGCTGGGTAAAGACGCTGGACGAGTTCGACGCGGCGTCCGTCCCCGCGACCGCGCATATCCTCGACGCGGTCAACGTGCTCAGGGACGACGTTCCGGGCGAGCCGTTCGACAGGGAAAAACTGCTTTCCTGCGCGCCCGAGCGCAGCGAGGACTCGTATATAGTACCGAGGGTGGTGGAATGAGCATGGATATAACGGAACTTACTCTCGGAGAGCTGAAGCAGGCCCTCGCAAAGGGGGAGGTGTCGTCCGTCGAGGCGACGAAGGCGACTCTCGCGAAGATAGAAGAGAAAAAGGATCTCGGCGCATACGTCACGGTGTGCGGCGAAGAGGCGCTTGCCGCGGCTGAGGCTGCGGACAAGGCGAGAGCTTCCGGCGCGGAAGGAGCGCTTCTCGGCGTTCCCGTCGCCGTCAAGGATAACATATGCACCGAAGGCGTGCGCACCACTTGCGCGTCGCGTTTCCTCGAACATTACGTTCCCCCGTATGATGCGTTCGTGGTAAAGAAATTGAAGAGCGCGGGCGCGGTCATAGTCGGCAAAACGAACATGGACGAATTTGCCATGGGGTCGGGCAGCGAGTATTCGGCGTTCTGTCCCGTAAAGAACGCGGTCGATCCCGAACGCGTGGCGGGCGGCTCGAGCGGCGGCAGCGCTGTGGCGGTGGCGTCGTATCAGGCGTATGCGTCGCTCGGTTCGGACACGGGCGGATCCATCCGTCAGCCTGCGGCTTTCAACGGAGTGGTCGGACTGAAGCCCACGTATTCGGCGGTATCGCGAAACGGCCTCATCGCCTTTGCGTCCTCCCTCGATCAGATAGGGCCGTTTGCCCGCACGGTGGACGACTGCCGCACGGTCTACAACGTCATAAAGGGTCACGATGCCGGGGATTCCACATCTTACTCCGGCGACCTCGACGCCGGCGAGAGTTTCGCGTCGCTCAAGGGCAGAAAGATAGGCATTGCGAAGGAATTTTTCCCTGCCGAGCTGGATAAGGGCATCCGCGCGGCGGTGGAGAACGCCGTAAAGTTCTATGAGGATAACGGCGCGGAGATCGTCGAGACGAGCATAGGCAGTTTCGATATGGCGCTCGCCTGCTACTACATCCTCTCGAGCGCGGAGGCGTCGAGCAATCTGTCGCGTTATGACGGCGTTAAATACGGCGAGCGAGCAGAGGGCTGCGCAAGCATAGACGACATATATTATAAGTCACGGACGCAGTTTTTCGGGGCGGAGGTGAAGCGCCGCATCATGCTGGGCAATTTCGTGCTTTCGTCCGGGTATTACGACGCGTTCTATCTGCGCGCAAGCAAGGCGAGAACGCTCATAAAGCGTGATTTTGAAAACGCGCTCAAGGGCTGCGACGCACTCATATGTCCGACGGCTCCCACGACCGCGTTCATGCGCGGCAGCAATTCGGAGGATCCGTCGGCGGCGTATCTCGGCGACGTATTCACCGTACCCGTAAACATCGCGGGACTGCCCGGGCTGTCCGTGAAATGCGGGGAAGACGCCGACGGTCTGCCTATAGGCATGCAGCTCATCGGCCGTCCGTACTGCGAAGAGACGCTGTTGTCTCTTGCCGGGATATATGAAAAGGGAGGCGCGAGATGAGCGGATATATACCTACGATAGGACTTGAAGTGCATTGCGAGCTGAAGACGGCGACCAAGCTGTTCTGCTCCTGCCGCAACGAATTCGGCGCGGCTCCCAATACGAATACGCGCCCCGTCTGCGCCGGACATCCGGGAGTGCTTCCCGTGCTCAACCGGAAGGCTGTGGAGTATACCGTCAAGGCGGGCTGCGCTATAGGTTGCCGTATAAGCCGTTACAGTAAGTGGGACAGAAAGAATTACTTCTATCCCGACCTGCCCAAGGCGTGGCAGACCAGTCAGTACGACCTGCCTCTCTGCATCGGAGGAGAGGTGAAGATAACGGTAGGCGGAGAGGAAAAGACCGTAAGACTCAACCGCATACATCTCGAAGAGGACGCGGGCAAGCTCGTGCACGGCGCGGGCAGCACCGCGGTGGATTACAACCGCTGCGGAGTGCCGCTCATGGAGTGCGTTACCGAGCCGGATATGCACAGCGCAGACGAAGCGGTGGCTTTTCTCGAGGAGCTTGCGAGTATTTTCCGCTACGCGGGAGTGTCCGACTGCCGCATGCAGGAGGGATCGATAAGGGCGGACGTCAATCTGTCCCTCAGCCGTCCGGGCGAACCTCTCGGTACCCGTACGGAGACCAAAAACCTCAATTCTTTCCGCAGCGTGCGCCGCGCGATAGAGGCGGAGATCCGCCGCCAGACGGAAGTGCTGGAGAGCGGCGGCAAAGTCGTGCAGGAGACGCGCCGTTTCGACGACGCGACTGGCGAGGGCTACGGCATGCGCAGCAAAGAGGACGCTCAGGATTACAGGTATTTCCCCGAGCCGGATCTTATGCCCGTCGTTATGAGCGACGACGATATAGAGCGCATACGCCGGACGCTTCCCGAGCTTGCGCGCGACAGAAAAAACAGATACGTCGAACAGCTCGGTCTGTCCGAATACGATGCTTCTCAGCTTACTGCGGATCCAGCCACTGCTGAACTGTTCGACGGAGCGGTGAACGCCGGCGCGAACGCAAAGAAGGCAGCCAACTATATAATGAGCGAGATCATGCGCAAGGGCAAGACGGCGGGCGAGGACGGAATAATAGTCGGTATAAACGGCGGTCAGCTTGCCGGACTGCTCATGCTCGTGGACAAAGGCGAGATCAATCTCGTGTCTTCGCGCGACGTGCTCGACAGGATATGGCTGACCGATAAAGCTCCTTCGGCTGCGGTCGACGAACTCGGGCTGCGTCAGAACAACGATGAAGGCGAGATCGAAAAGCTCGTCCGCGACATCGTAGCTGCCAATCCGGGACCTGCGGACGATTACCGCAAGGGCAACGAGAAAGTGCTGTCGTTCTTTGTCGGACAGCTCATGAAGGCCACGAAAGGAAAGACCAACCCTAAGATAGCGGGAGAACTCATAAGGAAGGTATTGTCCGAGTGATGAACGTATACGAGCAGGCGGAAAAACGACTGAGCGAGGCGCGCGAGGCGTTCTCGTCGGCATTTTCGGGCGTGAAAAGCGCCGTCGTTATAAAATCGCAGCGCAACGATTTTGCGATGCGGCTGAAATATCCGCTGCTCATGCTCGTATGCGCCGCGATAATCGCAGCCGTCGTCACGCTGCAGATAGTGTTTTCTCAGCACGATCCGCTGTATATCGTGTGCGAGTGCATCATATGCGTCGCTATGGTGGCGAGCATGGTATTGTTCTCGATCACGTGGCACATAACGCGCCGCAATGCGAAATGCGCGGAAAAAATAACGTATTATTCGCCCGCGCCGGGAAAGCATTTCATGTATACGGAAGTGACGGGCGGCGGAGAAAAAGTGGAATGGGCGGACGCCTGCCTGTATCTGCGCGGCAACGACGCCGAGCTTTTCGAGGGCGGCGGCAAACAGTACGATCCGTTCCTTTACAAAAAAGTACGCGGACATTCGCGCGGTTTCGCGCTGTTCGATCTTGCGAATATCCTTGAGAATTTCATGAACGGCTGCGAGGTGACGTCCTGTGAGAACGGGAAATGGCGGCTGTCCTCGGGCTTCGGTTTCGATATCGCGGCGGACGGTACGCTGTCGGGATTTTATATCGAAGGTATGTATAACGAGTGCTACGAGAATAATTTTCCACTTTTCGCTCCGTTTTCCGTTTCGCGTACATACACGTTCGGATATCGCTTTACGGAAGTCAACGCTCCCAATTTTCGCATGCGTCTGCCGGATATAACGCGCACGGCGTGCGATTTCTATTTCGTGCCGCCTCCTGACGATCCGCTTATCGTCGTACCGAAGTGAGGTCGCGATCATACGTGCATTATAATAACGCGTCTGTCTTTTTGCGACAGGCGCGTTTTGACACATGATCAGTTTTATTGACACATAACGGCGATACGTGATATAATTATCCGCGGCAGGACGAAAAGAGGAGAACTGCGTCCGGGCGGCCCGACCCGCCGATAGCGTTCGGTTCGTTTTTCGCCGTGCGAAGACATACCGACAGACAGGTGCGTTATTACGGAGTTATCGTTGAAAGACAGTAAAGACAACAAACATAAGGATGGCAAAAAACGTTTGCGCAATGTCTCGGTGTGCCGTCGTCTGCTGAAGAAGATCGCGGACGGCGATAAGTCGGCATTGTGTGAATTCTGCAGAACGTTCGATAAAACGATATACATAATAGCGCGCGTCTGCGGCTGCACGCACGAAGACGCCGAAGAGGTGACGGACGATCTGCTCGTTAAGGTATGGAACAACGCTCATAAGATCAGCACATATAAAAACCCGATCGGGTGGATATATACGGTCGTGAAAAACGACGCGGTATCTGCCGTAAGAAAGCGTTCGGGCGAGATATTGACCGATGAGATGCCTGCCGGCGATAGCGGATCCGACGGGATAGACGAGTGCGATGCCAGAGACGGATTCTTTTACATGATAAAAGATTTGTCCGACGAGGAAAAGCAGTTCATGATCATGCGGTTCGTACATGATATGACGTTCAGGGAGATCGCCGACGAGATCGGCGTGCCGCTTTCCACGCTGACGACCAAATATTACGAGGCGATAAGGAAAGTAAAGGAAAAGATGGAAAGATCGTGAAATGTCCGTAAAAACAGGGCGTTTACCGCGTTTTATATATAAAAGATAAAGGAGGCGGTATATGAAAACACGAAGGATCGCCGCATTTGTATGCGCGGCGTTGCTGTCTGCCGCGATGATCGCCGTCGGCTGTTTTTCCGGCGTCGTGAGATCGGCAGCGGCCGGCGTCGATGAAGCGGACGCATGTTTTTACGAAGCGGCGGGATCTCTGGCGGCGGACGTCACGGACGCCGAAAGAACTCCGCTGTACGACGAAAACGGATCTCGCAACGGCTGGCAGTATACGTTCACG
>USNB01000046.1 GCA_900555875.1 uncultured Eubacteriales bacterium | reverse complement strand
AGCACTATACTGCAGGCGGCACAAGCCGCGAATGTGGAAATACCCACCCTCTGCTATCTCAAGGGCGTCAACTGCGCGGGATCCTGCCGCATGTGCGTCGTGGAAGCGACGGGAGCGCGCGGACTCGTCGCCGCATGCGTATATCCCGTAAGCGAGGGAATGGAAGTGCAGACGAACACCCCGAAGTGCAGACAGTCGCGTAAGATGACTCTCGAACTTCTGCTTTCGTCTCATAAGAAAAAATGTTTGTCGTGTCCGAGGAACACGTCATGCGAATTGCAGAGACTTTCCCTTGAATACGGCGCAGACGAAGACCGGTTTGCCTCGCCCGCTCAGGCAACTCCGCCGGACACGTCGTCGCCCTTCCTTGTGCGCGATAACGATAAGTGCATCAACTGCCGCCGTTGCGTGGCGGCATGCAAGAACCTGCAGGGCATAGAAGCGATCGGGCCCATCGGCAGAGGGTATGCCGTACATATAGGTCCTGCGTTCGAGCGTCCAGCCATAGAGTCCAACTGCGTCGGCTGCGGACAGTGCATCGTCGCATGTCCCGTGGGCGCGCTGACGGAAAAGAGCAATGTCGACGAGGTATGGAAAGCAATAGCAGATCCCGATAAGAAGGTGGTATTCTTTACCGCGCCTTCCGTCAGGGCTACGCTCGGAGAGGAGTTCGGTTACCCGGTCGGGACTAACGTCGAAGGCCGTATGGTGGCTGCTATACGCAGGCTGGGCAACGTCGAAGTGTTCAACATGGACGTTACCGCCGATCTTACCATAATGGAAGAAGCGAACGAACTTGTAGACCGCATCAAAACAGGCAAGCCGCTTCCCATGTTCACGTCATGCTGCCCGGGATGGGTAAAATTCATGGAACATACTTATCCCGACATGCTTCCGCACATCTCCACCTGCAAGTCGCCGCAGCAGATGTTCGGCGCAGTGCTCAAGACGTATTACTGCGAAAAGAACGATATCGATCCCGAAGATCTGTTCGTCGTCAGCGTGATACCGTGCACGGCGAAGAAGTTTGAAGTCGGTCGTCCCGAATTCGTAAAGGACGTGGACGTCGCGCTCACGACGCGCGAACTTGCGAAGATGATAAAGACTGCGGGAATAAAATTCACCGAGCTTCCCGAAGAAAAGTATGACGATCCGTTCCGTATCGCTACGGGCGGAGGCGCCATATTCGGAGCTACGGGCGGCGTAATGGAAGCAGCTCTCCGCACGGCAGCCCATATGCTCGACGGCAAGTTCGAAGTAATCGATTTCAAAGAAGTGCGCGGTACCAATCCCATAAAGGAAGCCAAATACAAGGTGGCCGGCATCACCGTCAAGGTCGCCGTCGCGTCCGGGCTTGCGAACGCGAGAAAGCTCGTCGAGGCGATCAGGAGCGGCAAGAAAGATTATCACTTTGTCGAGATCATGGCATGTCCGGGCGGTTGCGTCAACGGCGGAGGTCAGCCCACGCTGTCCGACAGTATACGCAACGGTCCGACGGATCTCAAAGGTCTGCGTGCCAAAGCTCTGTATGCGTTCGACAAGAAAACGGAATTCCGTTCTTCGCACGACAGTCCCACCATACACATGCTTTACGGCGAATACTTCGGCGAACCGGGCAGCCACAAGGCTCACGAGTGTCTGCATACCGGCTACGTACAGAGAGATAAATATTGATGATCACAGCATGATGAAACGGATCCGACAAGATCGTCGGATCCGTTTTCATAATGCCGCGGCGGTATACGCGCGCGAAGTCTGTTATTCGTTGTCCGTTTTGAGAAGTCTGAACCTGCGCATATTATAATCGATGAGTCCGTCCGCTCTCATACGGCTGAGCTCCGCGGAAAGGGCGCTCCTGTCGGCAGCGAGCCAGTCTGCGAGCTCCTGGCGAGAAAAGGGGATGTCGAATTCGCGGCTGCCGCATTTTATGGACTGCGCCGTAAGGTATGACATGACTTTATCCCGCAACGAACGGCGCGAAAGGTGTTCGATCTTTTCCAGAAAGTTTACGCTCGCATTGGATACGACGTACAGCGCGTTATGCAGAAAAGTCATATGGTCGTTGCACGATCTCTCGCAAGGTCTGTGCAGTCTTTCGCCGTCCATGACCACCGCCTCGCATTCCTCCGCGGCAACGAGCCGGGTCGTAACTACGCGCGCCGAATATACGTAAGCTATGCCGTAAACTCCGCCTTCCTCTATCACGTTTATTATATTGCGGTTTCCCGACCAGTCTTCGCTGACAGCATATGCGGATCCTCTCGTTACTACGGCTATAGCGGCTCCGTTGCCGTAGCCCACTATCTCCGCGTCCTTCGGATATCTGCGTTTGACCGCGCCGAAGCATCCGAGCAGCTTGTCAACGTCGGTCACTCCGCGCATGAGCGGACTGTTTGCGACTGCGTCTACTGTTTTTTTATCCATAAAATCTCCGTTTACGAGTAAAATGTTGTCTGCACAACATTTTTTACGCAAATATTATAATATAATATATGAAATTTGTCAACTAAGCCAATAAGGAGAAAGACATACGATGAAGAAGTTATTTGCCGTGATCTCGATCATACTTGCGCTTGCCGTACCCGCGGCTGTGTTTACCGCGTGCGGAGAAGATCCGTCTTCGGTGAGCTATACGCTTTACGCGCCCGACGGAGCGCCCGTGCTTGCCCTTGCCGACATGTGGGGCGAGGACTTTACTTACGATAACGATACCGTTGCGGATATCGAATATAACGTTACCGGCGAAGCGGATGTCGCGACGTGCATGTCGAGCGGAAAAGCGGATTTTATAATCGCGCCTATCAATGTGGGAGCACAGATCCACGCGGGATTCAAGGCGGGCAACATGCAGTATGATTACAGGCTCGTGAACGTGACGAGCTGGGGAGTGCTGTACTTTACGACAAATGCCGACGGATATAAGGCGCGCGGCGAGTTCGCTGCCGGAGCGGACGGAGCAAAACAGTTTCTCATGCAGTTCGACGGTACGGATATGTCCACTATAGGTCGTGCCGCCATACCCGGAAAGAGCGTCGAATATCTCTTCTCTCAGGCGGGCGCAGACGTTACGCTCAACAATTCGGACGCGACTACGATACAGCAGGCATACATTAAGGGCGACGATACTACGGCGATATTCGCTCAGCCTGCGATAACGGGCGTGCAGTCGAGTTACGGAGATGACGCAGTAACGGTGCTCGCTTCGGTATCCGATATATATACCGAACTTACGGGCAAGGAGTTTCCCATGGCGGGGCTGTTCGTGCGCACCGATATATTGGCTGCATATCCCGAGCTTATCGATTCGATAGATGCGCGCGTAAAGACCAGCGTCGAAAAGTTTAATTCCGATATAGACGCCGTTGCCGAAAAGGCGGAGTCGATAAACGGTTTTTCGCTTAAAGCGGCTGTTATCAAAAAGTCATACGACAAACTCAATGTCAGGTATAAAGATTCGGACGGAGCAAAGAGCGACGTAGAGACGCTGCTCGGCAACATCGGCGCGGCGTGCGACGACAGCTTGTTTGCGTAAAACAATGAGATCGGTACTGTACAGAAACAGATATTGGCTGATAGCCATAGCGGCGGCTCTCGTATTCTTCGGGATATGGGAGCTTGTCGCACATATCATAGGCATATCGGCGATACTGCCCACGTTCACGTCCACGGTGGCAGCTTTGGGCGGGCTACTTGCTACGGGAACGTTCTATGCCGCGGTGGCGGCGTCTCTTCTCAGAACGGTCGCCGGGTTCGTCGTAGCGTTTATTCTCGGGACCGCGCTAACGGCAGGAAAGTATAAGACGCTTGCTGCCGTCATGAAACCGATCAATGCCTTTATGAGGACCGTGCCCGTTGCCGCCATCACTCTCGTGCTTGCCATATGGGTGGGGAGCAATGTCTTGCCTTCGGTGATAGGTGTATTGCTGGTCTTTCCCGTGATATATGAACAGGCGCGCTCGGCAACGGAAAATATCCCGCGCGAGCTTGAGGAAGTGATGGAAGAATCGGGAGCGTCTTTTCCTTATCGTTTCCGGACCGTATATCTTCCTATGATATTACCTCAGCTGCTTTCCGGGATATCCGCCACATTCGGCATGAATCTCAAAGCGGTAATAACAGCCGAGACTCTGGCATACTCGCTGCACAGTATAGGTATACAGATATACTACGCAAAGGCGAATTTCGTGTTTGAGGCGCCCACACTGTTTGCATGGGTGGTAGCGGCGGTCATCCTCGCCGTCGTTATGGAGATCGCCATAAAAACGTTAGTGCGTTTTCTGACGAGGAAAGCGTCCTCGTCGGTATCCGGATAGGCAGTATCTCTTATCCGCCCGGCGCGGCGACGCGTTCGTAAAGCCGTTTTTGTGTATTCGTCCGTTTTCGGCGGATCGCCGGTTTATTTGTATGCATTTATTTGACATCGCTGCGAAATATGTGGTAAAATAACCTAACATCGAGGAGTTTGTAACAGTGAAGAGAAGTTCGGGAGTTTTGCTGCATATCGCGACGCTGCCGGGTAAGTACGGGATCGGACAACTCGGGAAAGAAGCGTATGCGTTTGCGGATTTTCTTTCCCGTGCGGGTCAGTCCCGCTGGCAGGTATTACCGCTCGTTCCGACGGGTTACGGCGATTCGCCGTACCAGTCGTTTTGTTCTGTCGCGGGGAACGAATATTTCATATCTTTGGACAGGCTGTATGAAAACGGGCTGCTTACCGGAGCGGAGCTGAAAAAATGCGAGACCCCGCTTTCTTCGCGTATCGATTACGAAGATCTCTATCATACCCGCTATAAAGTCCTTCGCAAAGCGTTTTCGCGTTTTGACAGGACGGACGCCTCGTTTGCCGAATATATAAAGAAGGGCGAATATGCCGACTATGCGCTTTTCCGTTCGCTGAAAGACGCTCACGGCGGAAGACCGTGGAACGAATGGGAAGAAGAATTCAAATTCAGACATGAGGACGCCATAGCGGAATTTTCAGCCGAACATGAGGATGATATACTGTTCTGGCAGTGGGCGCAGTTTGAATTCGACAGGGAGTGGTCTGAACTGAAATCATATGCCAACGGCCTTGGAATAGAAATGATAGGCGATGTGCCGATATATATCGCCTACGACAGTTCGGAATGCTGGACTCGTCCGTCTCTCGTAAAACTCGACGCATCGCGCACACCGGTCACGGTTGCCGGATGTCCTCCCGACGCTTTCTGCGAGACCGGTCAGCTCTGGGGCAATCCCGTGTACGATTGGGAACGCATGAAAGAGGACGGCTGGAGCTGGTGGAAAGCGAGGATGAAAAAAGTGCTTTCGCTTTACGATATCGTTCGTATAGATCATTTCCGAGGCTTCGAAAAATACTATGAGATCCCGTTCGGAGAAGACACCGCCGTCAACGGCCGCTGGACAGTCGGTCCGGGCGCGGAGTTCTTCAGGGAGCTGGAACGCAGCCTCGGAAAAATGGAAGTCATAGCCGAGGATCTCGGCGCGCTGGACGACGCCGCGCGCGAAATGTTCGCCGAAGTTGGGTACCCGGGGATGAAGGTGCTGCAATTCGCGTTCGGCTCCGGAGAGGATAACGAGTATCTTCCGCATAATTATAAGGATGACAATTGTTTCGCATATACGGGCACTCACGACAATGATACGCTTCTCGGCTTTATCCGTAAACTCGGAGACGGATATCCGGCGTTCCGCAATGCGGTCATAAAAGAGCTTGAAACGCTCGGATTGCCGCTGCCGGGCGAAAAAGATGAAGAAATGTGCGATTCCATAATAGAAATGTGTTATTCTTCTGTTGCCGAATGTGCTATAATACCATTGCAGGATTGGCTGAAGATCGGCGATGAAGGACGCATCAATATGCCCAGTGTGCTTTCTGCCGTCAACTGGAGCTATCGTATCCCCGCCGACTACGCTTCGGCGGCGCTTGAAAAGAAAATGAAGGAACTGTCGCAAAAATACGGCAGGCATGCATAACTGTAACTACACAGGCAAACGGTAAAACAAGGAGAGGAAAAGTGTCAAACAAGATCATCGACAAAATGGAGGACATTCTCTCGTACGACTATGCGACAACCGTCGAAAAGGCGACTACCGTACAGTTGTATAACGCTCTTTCCAAGGCGGTCATGAGAGAGATCAATCCCGTCTGGCTCAAGACGGACGAGACCCAGTCCAAAAAGAAGCGCGCATTCTATCTCAGCGCCGAATATCTCGTCGGAAGATCGATATTTGCGAATCTGCTCAACCTCGGGCAGCTCGGCGAAGTGGATAAACTGCTCAAAAGCCGCGGCGTGGATATCCGTTCTTTTGAAGATATCCCGGATTCCGCGCTCGGAAACGGAGGACTCGGCAGACTTGCGGCGTGTTATCTCGAATCGGCAGCGACCGAAAACATCCCTCTCAACGGATACGGGATCAGGTATAAATACGGTTTGTTCAAGCAGCTGTTCGTCAACGGTTTCCAGGTGGAGCGAGTAGACGATTGGACTACTTGCGGAGACCCCTGGTCCATCCGTCGCGAAAACGAAACGCAGATAGTATCGTTTGCGGACATGAAGGTAAAAGCCGTGCCGTATGATTTCCCGATCATCGGATACGGCGGCAAGACGATAAACACGCTTCGCCTCTGGCAGAGCGAGCCTATCAACAAGCTCGATTATATCGAGTTCAACAATATGCACTATGCGAACGCGCTTGCGGAAAAGAACGCGGCGGAGATCATTTCGTATGTGCTCTATCCGAACGACGAGAGAGTGGAAGGCAAGACGCTTCGTCTGCGCCAGCAGTATTTCTTCGTCAGCGCGTCCATCAAGGACATAATAAAGAATTACAAGAAAAAGCACGGCAACGACTTCGGAGATTTCGGCAAGCTGTGTGCGGTACAGCTCAACGACACTCATCCCGTGGTCGCAATACCCGAGCTCATACTTTGCCTCGAGCACGAAGGCCTTCCGTTCGAAGAGGCGTTTGCGATAGCGCACGAGACGTTCGCATTCACCAATCATACCATAATGGGCGAGGCTCTCGAAAAGTGGGATATCGATCTCTTCAAGAGAATACTTCCCGAAGTGTACGCTGTTATCGAGGAGATACAGAGCAAACTCAATTTCGAGCTCAGCGCGATGCGCGTTCCCGACACATGGAACTACAATATCCTTGACAACGGCAGGATACACATGGCTCGTCTTGCCATATATGTCGCACATTCGACGAACGGCGTTGCCGCCGTACACACCGAGATACTCAAGCGCGACGTATTCAGAAATTGGTATGCGATGTATCCGGACAGATTCCTCAGCATTACGAACGGCATCACGCCTCGTCGCTGGCTCAGACTTTGTAACGAAAATCTCTGCACGCTCATCGAGAGCAAGATAGGCAAGGATTATGTGACCGACCTTACGAAGCTCAAGGGCATTGCGCAGTACGCTGCGGATCCTGAATTCATAAAGCAGTTCAAAGAGGTAAAATACGAGAATAAGAAGCGGCTTGCCGAATATATCGAAAAGCACGAGGGCGTGAAGCTCGACCCGAGTTTCTGTTTCGATATCCAGGTCAAGAGGATGCACGAATACAAGCGTCAGCTTCTCAACGCGCTTTCTATCATTTATTTCTATTTCGAGATCAAAGAAGGCAGGATGCCCGAGTTTAAGCCTACGGCATTTATATTCGGCGCTAAAGCCGCGCCCGGATATTACCATGCAAAGGCGATCATGAAATTCATCAACTGTATCGCCGATATGGTAAATCGCGATCCCGATGTTTCCGATAAGATGAAAGTGGTCTTCGTAACTAACTACAACGTTTCATATGCGGAATATATCGTGAGCGCGGCGGACATATCCGAGCAGATATCGCTTGCGGGTATGGAAGCTTCCGGAACGGGCAACATGAAGTTCATGCTCAACGGAACGGTCACTCTCGGCACTATGGACGGCGCGAATATAGAGATCGCGCAGGAGGCAGGGCAAGACAACGAATACATCTTCGGCGCGAGCGTCGAGGAAGTGGCAGAGAAGCGCCCGGGCTACCATCCGTGGGAGTATTACGACAACGATCCCGTCATCCACAGGATCATGGATACTCTTATCGACGGCACGTTCAACGATAACGGAACGGGAATGCTCCGTTCGATATTCGATAAGCTTCGCGGCGAGGACACGTACATGAGCCTTTATGATTTCAAAGACTATGTACGCGTCAAAAAGCAGGCGAACGCGGATTACGGCACTGATACATTCTACACCAAGAGCATACTCAATATGGCTAATGCCGGTAAGTTCTCTTCCGACCGCGCCATACTGCAGTACGCAAAAGAAATCTGGCACGTCAAGTAAAAACGCTTGATTTTCCGCACGAGATATGTTATTTTAATAAGGCTCCGCATTGAAAGCGGAGCATACGGAGAGGTATCGAAGTGGTCATAACGGGGCTGACTCGAAATCAGTTTGCTCGCAAGGGCACGCAGGTTCGAATCCTGTCCTCTCCGCCAAAGCAAAATAGGCGCAGTATTGCGCCTATTTTGCTTTGGCGGAGAGGACAGGTAAGAACCATTTTTACGTTTTGCAATATGCAAAACGTAAAAATCGGTTCGCCTTACGAGCAGATATAAGTGCAATATTCCGAAAGTATTTGCGCATATCGGCTTCATAAACCCAAGCAAGCAGCATATGCGAACGGATTTTGGCAGTGAATGCCGCATTC